>CAYUOS010000161.1:0-6444 GCA_964446435.1 uncultured Rikenellaceae bacterium
AGCACAGGCGATGGTTTATGGAATGACATTCCGGGCTTCATCAACTCATCTGCCCTTTCATACCAGCCGCCTCCCCTGCAGGACAGCACCAGCTACCGCAGGATAGTAACATCATCGACCTGCGCCGACACCAGTAATGTTGTCAGAATCCATGTCCATAAGCCTGTAGCAAACTTCTCTGTATCACTGGCTTCAGGTATAACCGACACAACAATATGCAGCGGCTCAACTCCAAATATACTGGAAGGGGAAGAGGCAAAAGGGGGTAACGGATCGACATATATCTATCAGTGGAAACAGTCAACTGACAATGTAAACTGGACAGCCAATGCCCCCGGAATCTCAAATGGGAAAGACTATCAGCCCCCGGCAAACATGACCTCCACACTCTATTTCCGAAGGGAGACAACGTCAGGAGAGTGCCAGGCAGTAAGCAATGTGATAACCATTCATGTTCTGCCACCAATTGCCAACAACATAATGCCGGCCGGCCAGACCGTATGCTACAATACGCCTCCGGCACTGATAAATGCTGCAACGCCGACAGGCGGATCGGGTGTCTATCGCTATCTATGGAAAATATATAACGATGTCGGAGACACGTGGGATGATGCGCCGGGGGTAAACAACCAGGAGGATTACCAGCCACCGGCTCTCACATCACCAGGACAGTTCAAAAGGCTTGTATTCTCCGGTCCGGATGATTGCTGCTTCGATGAGTCTTTGCCTGTTTCAATAGGGATTCACGATCTGCCGACAGGCAATATCACCTCAGCCGATGTTTCGATCTGCCAGAAAGATGTTACAGCCCAGATAACCCTTTCGCTTACGGGTGCCTGGCCGATGACGGTGGTCCTTGATCCCGGGTCGGTGACCCTGCCGTCAGCCACAGCCTCACCATTCACTGCAACGATTACACCGGGTTCGACCAGGACATATACAATAGCGTCGATTACTGATGCCAACGGTTGCCAGGCAACAGTCAAAACCGGAAGCTTCACGGTCACTGTAATCACCGACCCTGTTGCCCTTACAGTGCCTGCCGCAAATGCTGAAGCATGCGGTCTTTCCTATAATCTGACAGCCGGCCCGGTAAATGCGGGAGCCGGCACATGGTTAATCCCTGCAGGGGTGCCGGTGTCGACTACCCAGGATATTTCGCCGGGGGTGCGCCGGGTCACTCTTACCGACGGCTCCTACGGCACATGGTCTTTCAAATGGGTGGTGACAAACCTTCAATGCACCGATACGGCTACACTTAACGTCAGGTTCTGGCAGGAACCCGATGTTGCTGATGCCGGTCAGGATGTATCCACGGTACTCAGTTTTGTAAGACTGAATGCCGTTCAGCCCTCACGATTTACCTCCACTACATGGAGCTATCCGGGCAGTCCTGTCGATATTGAATTTGCAGACAGAACAGCCAGGGATACCTGGGTGAACGGCTTAAGGCTGGGTGCCAACATCTTCACCTGGCGCGTTGAGAATGGCGCCTGCAGGGATTCTGCGCAGGTGACAATAACATACAATCCGGTACCGGAAGGCTTTTCTCCTGATGGTAATGGCATAAACGACTTTTTTGAAATAGCAGGGCTCGAGGGAACCACCAACGAGCTGGTGATACTGAACCTTTCGGGAGCTGAAGTGATGAGGTTCAGCAACTACAGCAGCGAAACAGGTTACTGGAATGGCAAGGACCGGAACGGAAAGGATGTTCCTGAGGGAACCTATTATTACCTTCTGACAGTGAGCAGGGCAGGCTACAGCAGCAGACTCGGCGGTTACGTAATCATCAGGAGGAGGATAGATGAATAGAGGCATGAAACATACATATATCATCCTCGTTCTTCTGCTGATCGCAACAGGCTTCTCCAGGGCACAGACCTATCCCGGCTTCAGCCAGTACCTTACCAACGGCATGGTAATCAATCCGGCCTATGCAGGCTCAAGGGGTACCCTGAGCACACTCTTTTCAATGCGAAAGCAATGGACACAGATAGCAGGAGCGCCGATGTTTCAGACAGCCTCACTGCATGCCCCGATGAAGAATAACAGGGTTGCTCTTGGCGCATTGTATAACCGTCAGACATTCGGGGTTACCGTGTTGCAGAACATTTATGGCGCCTATGCATATCACATACCGATGGGCGGCGGACAGCTCTCCTTCGGGATTCAGGCCGGTGCCGACCTGAGCAATTCAAACTATGCAGGTGTCTACACGGCGACCCCGAACGACCCTGCGTTTACCGAGAGCATATCTTCAAGTGTTCTTCCCAATATCGGGGCAGGGGTCTATTACTACAGCAACTCGGTGTTTCTGGGGGCCTCGGTTCCCACATTCCTGAGTTACAGGGAGACAGGTACATCTTCAGGTTTGAAGGTTTACCATTCGGTACAGAATTATGATATGTTGTTCATAGCGGGAGGATTGATCTCTTTCACTGAGTGGTTCAGGTTCAAACCATCGGTTCTTGTCAAGTACTCGCTTTCAAAACCTGTTGAGGCCGACTTCAACTGGAATTTCATAATTGCCGATTTTCTGTGGCTCGGGGCATCATACCGCCTTGCTGAACAATCGGTTATTGGTATTATTGAGATGCAACTTACCCAGCAGCTTAAGCTGGGCTATTCATACGACTACCAGATGGGCAGTCTCAGCAGCTTTTCGAACGGGTCACATGAGATGCTGCTCAGGTTTGAGTTTGGCTACAGGGTAAGTGCTGCAAGCCCGAGATATTTTTGATATGAGGAAAACAGGATTACATATCGCTTTTTTTGCTGCGCTCTGCCTTGTTGGTTCACCTGTGGCCTCAGGTCAGAACCAGCCCTCGTATAAAATCGACAGGCTAAATATCAGCTCGCCTGACTTCAGTGACCTTGCACCTGTGATATTCGGTGAGGGGATTATCTTCTGCTCAAACAGGAAAAACAGCATTGTAAGGGATAACCGTACATGGGACAATAACAGGGTCTACGACATCTACTTTGCCGAGAAGACCGAGACGGGCAGGTTCCGGAATCCGCGAATATTTTCAAGGGAGCTTGCTTCACAGATCAGTGAGGGTCCGCTCTGCTTCTCTCCCGATGGCAATACTGTCTATTTCACAAGGAACCTGCTGGATGGAAAGCCGGTACGACGCAAAAACCAGAAGAACCTGCAGGGCATTTTCATTGCCGACCGTCAGGGTGACAGATGGGTGAACATCAGGCCTTTCGAACATAACAATCCGGATTACAATGTAGGCCATCCGGCAATCAGCAACGACGGCAGGATTCTCTATTTCTCATCAGACATGCCGGGGGGAAAGGGAAAGTCAGACATCTGGTACAGTGAGTTAAGTAATGGGCAGTGGAGCAAGCCGGTAAACGCCGCAAGGCTGAACAGTCCTGATGCTGAGCTGTATCTGAGTATGCATCACTCAGGAAGGCTCTATTTCTCATCTGACCGAACACCTTTAAGGTCGGGGCCATTTGCCGGATTGAACATTTACTATTCACTTCAGGCTGATGGTGAATGGATGAGCCCGGTGATGCTTGCCGAACCGATAAACTCTGCTGCCGACGACTTTGCATTTACTGCCTATGATGACGGCCAGAGCGGATATTTTACCTCGACAAGGCGTAGAAACGACGATATATACAGCTTTGTTTCGGTCATAATCAGGAAAGATGACTGCAAGCCACTGGAGGAGAACTCCTTCTGCTATGAGTTCTGGGAGGTTAATGCTGTAATCTACGATACCATTCCATTCGAGTTTGAATGGGATTTTGGTGATGGAAACAGGGCAAGAGGCGTAAGGGCTGAACACTGCTTCGACGGTCCTGGCACATATATTGTCAGGTTAAACTCAGTGAATCTTATTACCGGCGAGGAGTTGAAGAATGAGGTAACTATGGAACTTGTAATAGAGCTGATTGAGCAACCATATATTACCGGCCCTGACACTGTCGCTGTCGGGGAGGTGGTTCAGTTCAGCGCGCTCGAGACCCATCTTCCGGGATGGAGCATTGATCGATATTACTGGAACTTCGGTGATGAGACGGTTGCTGAGGGGGTATTGGTTCCGAAGAGATTCGAGATGCCAGGAATATTCGATATGCAATTAATTGTAAGTACTCCGCCTGACAGAAACGGGGTGGTGAGGGAGAACTGTGTAACAAAAAGAGTGGTTGTGGGCAGGAGTCCATAGAACTATTTATATCTTTACTGCGAATCAGATGGTCATACAATATAATCGCATAATCATTTCATCAGTTCTCTTACTGATTGCCGCAACAGGCTGGGCGCAGCCTGTTCCCGGTGAGGCAGAGAACATCCCTTATCTTATTACTTTTGGCAAAGATGGCGCAACCTCGTGGGGTGATGACGACTTTTCACAGACATGGTTTTTCACAGTACCTGTTGATTATAAACAGCCATTCTACATACGGGTGTTTGACCCCGATACAGGTGGCGAACATGATGAAATAAACGGAATATGGAATACGCGGATGCGCTACTCGGTTTACGGGGGTGCAGGTTGCTATACCCATCCTGATGCAAAGGCGATTGACCCTACAGGCAATTACCACAGCGGCACCCAGCTCTTTTCAAGAGTCTTCGGAGCCGACCCTGCATGGGATAACAAATGGTATACATTCGGACCAATAAACCCCACAGAAGGTGAATACCTGGCGGAGTTCAACAGCTATGTCTTCAAGATCATTTGTGATGGTATTTCAGGTGATGACGGGAATACATATCGCTATTTTCTAAGCCGTGATGCAGATGCGAACAGGCCGATAGAGGGAGCAAATGCCTTTACCTACGAGTATACCTTCAGAATGTGGAATGATCACGACAACGTGATGCATATCTATCCTTACATCGACACCGGATGCATATATGTCGCGGTTTGGAATTTTGACTGGGATAGTGACGGAGACATACTTGTCGTTTCTGAATTCAGGAAGGGACAGCTTCTCAAGGTCTCAGGCGAAGACCATTGGGAAGAGGACAGGATAAATGTCGACCCGAGGGAGATTGGTAAATCGTATGATTTCCAGTTCCACAAGAGGAAAGACATACTGGTGAGAAACAACAACGTGGTGGTGAGGGTCGAAAACCAGTACGGTGAGATGCTGAGATTCTTCAGTGTACCCATAGGGGGTGTGCCGCGGTATAGGGGAGATGCAGCTTACAGGCCAATAAACAAGAAATAATCTTTCCGCCCAGGTGAGGACCAGACTTTCGATAAGTATTCTTTTTCTTCTGATCGCTGTTTCCGGCACGGCTGAAGCACAGAAGTACAATTTCCGCCATTTTGCACCACCGGCATTTTCTGATCCTGTCGTCTATTCGGTTAACCAGGACAATAACGGCTTTATATGGGTTGGTACCGGCAAGGGCCTTTACAGGTTTGACGGTTTTGTCTTCAGGCAGGTCTGGTTTCCCGATTCAGCCGATTTGCGTTTTGCCACTGTTATCTACCGCGGTAGTGACGGTACCATGTGGGTTGGCGGCAGTGACGGAACCCTTCATTTTTCATACGGTAATGAAATTATTAAAGTCACAGGTGTTGAAGCGCAAAGGATAAACGGCATCAGGGAGGGACCAGACGGTAACATATACGCACTGACACAGAATAACGGCGTTTTCATTGTTTCGGGTACCGGGCTTGAGAGGAGGGTGATACATCATGCTCCAACCGGCGGAATGCTGCTCTTTTCAATGGCTTTCACCGGTGATGGCAAGATTCTGGCCGGTACGGGAGATTATCTGCAGGTACTATCTCTTACTGACGGGCTGATTGAAGCGGAATCAACGGTTGAAGGGATCGAATACACAAGGGTATCCTCTATAATTGATGATGGTACCGGTGGTTTCTACGCAGGCACAGAGGATAATGGCATTTACAGGGTCGCCGGGAATTCTGAAGGATTTGTGGCGAAGCCACTGTCTGATGATGATGCGCTCGCTTACCTTAGGGTACAGTCACTCTACCGTGACAGTGAGGGGAGTCTCTGGGTTTCCACGTATGGTGCAGGTGTCGTTAAACTATATATCGATAATAACGAGGGAGTAATAACCGGGAGGAGGTACTATAATCAGGCTACAGGGCTGGCAGGTAATGATGTGAGGATGGTTTTCCGTGATAGTGAAGGCAACACATGGATCGCATTGTACGGATTTGGCCTCAACATGCTGGTCTCTGACGCATTTACATATCACAGGCCGGGAAACACACCTGATGAAACCAGCATTATTTATGTTGGAAGCAATGGCAGCGACATGGTACTCGGAACTCCCTCAGGGTATCACCTGTTTGACAGCTTCACAGGCACCTCTGTAAGGTTTGAGCCGGTAACCAGGTCAACAGGCGGTACTCCGGCTACAGCCTACCTGGCAGAGAATAACGGAACACTATGGATCGGCACCGGTGGGGCAGGGCTTTTTCTTAAACG
>CAYUOS010000162.1:0-6395 GCA_964446435.1 uncultured Rikenellaceae bacterium
CAATGCATGTCCCGGTGTCGAGCCGGTACTGACCATAAGCCCGTCGATCATGCACCTCAACGGCTGTTGTTTACCTGCGTAGGAGGTCATAAAAAATTCATCGACTCCTGTGTTGAAATATTCTCTCGCCCTGATACCCATCTTGACACCAATAATCGCGTAGACACCCAGATGTCGATGCAATTCGTTGCCAAGAACTCCCGATGTCCATTCATCAATGCCGTGGCGCTCAATTATTTCAGTGACATATGGCTGAAGATCCTCGAAGTAGAATGCCGGATCGGTTGGGATAGCCCTGATTACCTGGTTGCGCTCGACAGTCTCGCCGCGCATCATTTTCATGTAGTTCTCAGGCAATGGAGCCCCGGCGGAAGGCTGATGAAAGGAGCGGTTTTCTGATCCTTCCGCCTCAAAAAGGTCAGGAAACTGCAGCCATAGTGCCACCATTTCGTCTGTTGCACGGAATATAAAATCGTGCGAAGCAGCGGCTGAGCCGAAAGTTGATCCGGCCATCCTTCCGTATCTGGTGGGGCACGACTGCAGCTTGCCAAGAAGCGAATCATCATAGAAGAGTCCGCGGGCAGCTCCGATAACCCTTACCGGCAGATCTGATGTCAGCAGATTGCCGGCCGCATCTGTGTCAAGCTCATAATTGAATCCTGACAACTCAGACAGGGAGTTGCTGCTCCACACCAGTTGCTTGACCTGAGCACGGAAGGCCGGTATCTTAATCCATGCCGAATATGCCGTGTTAAGACTTCCGAGGGCTATAAATGATATCTTCGTTGGCTCGTTCGCAAGCAGACGGGTGATAAGATCAATATGTCCCTCGGCAGATGAGGGGTCAAGGCCTCTCTCATCACCGTATTTCATTGCTTCGGGTAGCGGAAGGTTGCGGGCAGCAGGACTGCTCCCGCGATTAATAGCCACCGGCAAACCTTCGTGGTGAAAGGCATTCAGCATTGAGCGAACCTTTATCCACGCCCCGCCTGCAGACAAGGCTCCCCCCGAGGTGGTAATTCCCATAACCCTGACATCGGGTGATGCAAGCAAGAGGCTTATGGCTCTCATGTCATCTATCCCTCCGTCGGTGTCGATTATTACATAGTGGGTTGGTTTCCATGGGTGTGCGGCAAGGACTCCTCCGGCGAAAGCCAGCAATGCAAACAGTAAGAACCTCTTCATAACGTCAGTCAATAAACTTCAAAAATAGAAATAGCAGGCTACAAAGCCATATGCTGTACAATATTGAACGGTTTCGACCCGGTTTTGGTTTACCGACCCTCTTTTTTTCTATCTTCACGGCAGAGGTTTACAATATGAAGAAGCTGTTTTATTGGTTCATGCCGGGGTTGCTGACAGGTTGTCTCATCATGCTTGGTTCGGGCAAACTTATCAGGGCCACATCTGAAAACAGCTTTTGCGAATCGTGCCACATTCACCCGCAGGCCACCACCTCATGGAAGCGTTCGGTACATTATGATACAAGGTCGGGAACCAGGGTCAACTGCGTCGACTGCCACCTGCCGCCGAAGGGAGAGGGCTACCTTGCCGCCAAAATACAAACAGGGGCTCGCGACGTGTGGGGCATGTGGACCAAAGATCCGGAGTCATTCGACTGGGAGGCAAAGTCACAACCTGAGTACGCGAGAAAGCATGTCTATGAATCATCATGCCTTGCCTGCCACCAGAACCTCTTCCCGGCGACCCTGAGCCGTGACGGTGAGGAGGCGCATCTCTACTATACCAACTACAGGGTGTCAAAAGATATACATTGTATAAACTGCCATCTTAATGCGGGTCACTACATCGAAGGGTATGTGCACGGCACTAACAAGGATTTCGGCCTGGCTTTCCGTACGACCAAAGAGAAGTTCGAAAAGCCCGAGGAGGTTACCGGCTTTTACAGTTTCACCGAGATGATTCCCGGCAGCGCTGTCAGCTTCAATATGATGGCAGTGCCGGGCGGGAAGTTCCTGATGGGCTCGCCCGATAATGAACCCCGTCGCCGCAGTAACGAGGGTCCGGTCAGGGAGGTTCTGATCGATTCACTCTTTTTCGGTGAGATTGAGGTGACCTGGGATGAGTATCTTGCCTTCTACTCGATGACGGCAGCCGAGGGACGCTCAACAGACACCGAGGGTATAAGGCTTGCCACGGCCGGCGTCGATGCAATAAGCGGCGCCACGCCTCCCTACGGCCAGCCCGACCAGGGGTGGGGCCTTGGTTCCCGACCCGCCATTACTATTACATTTCACGCTGCCCAGGTCTATTGCCAGTGGCTGTCGCAGGTTACAGGCAAAAACTACCGCCTGCCTACCGAGGCTGAGTGGGAATATGCTGCCCGCGGGGGAACCACGGGTCCCTGGTTCTTCGAGGGCGATCCGGCGCGATATGAAAGAGAAGGACTGCGTAGGCTCCTTGGCCGCAACGATACCACGATGATAAACAGCTATGTGATATATGCTGCCAACAGCAGGAACCGCACCGCTGAACCGTCGGCGGTACGTGCCAATCCGTTCGGACTGAAGAACATGGTCGGTAATGTGGCCGAATTCTGCTCAGACTGGTACACAGACAATCCATACGATGGGTACCCCGAGGGCCTACTGGTAAATCCTGTTGGCCCTCCCGGAGGAAAGGAGAGAGTGATACGGGGCGGTTCGTTCCGTGATGAGGCAGGAGGAGTGAGGGTGGCAGCAAGGGCGTCGACGATGACAGAGGCCTGGCAAAAAACCGATCCGCAGATGCCGAAGAGCCTCTGGTGGTACTCTGATTGCAACTTTGTGGGCTTCAGGGTAGTATGTGATTATAACGGGAAGACAGGCAGAGAACTTAAATAGTCAATACAATAAACACTATAGTAACCTAACCATAAGACGAGATGAAAAAGAGAGAAGTTTCAAGGCGCACTTTCGTAGGGAAGGCAGCTGCTGCCGGTGTGGCAGGAGCAGTTATACCATCGCTGATCGCGGGCTGCACTCCCCGGAGGAAGGAGGTCGTGGTTCCGGTATTTCTCGATCAGGCCCCTGACGGCCCGGTGCTTAAGGCCGGAGTAATAGGATGCGGCGGTCGCGGCACAGGAGCTGCCAACGATTTCCTGAGGTCGGGACCGAATGTAAAGATCACCGCTTTGGGCGATGTCTTTGCCGACAGGCTTAACTCATGCAAGGCACAATTGAATGAAAAGAGAGGCCAGGAGATAGCAGATGAAAACTGTTTCGTCGGTTTTGATGCCTACCAGAAAGTTATCGACTCAGGTGTTGATGTGGTAATACTTGCAACACCACCCTACTTCAGGCCCGAGCATTTCGCAGCTGCTGTCGACGCCCGCAAGCATGTATTCATGGAGAAGCCTGTCTGCGTAGATCCTGCCGGGGCAAGGCATGTGATTGCAACGGCCCGTAAGGCCGAAGGACTGGGACTATCGGTGGTAACAGGCACGCAGCGGCGCCATCAGCGCGACTACGTGGCCACCTACAAGGAGCTGGCACAAGGCATGATAGGTGACCTGGTATCGGGCAACTGCTACTGGAACCAGAACAAGCTGTGGCACCGCGATCCGAATCCCGCATGGAGTGAAATGGAATATATGATTCGTGACTGGGTTAACTGGACATGGCTCTCTGGCGATCATATCGTTGAACAGCACGTTCACAACCTCGATGTTATTCACTGGTTTATGGGCGGATTTCCTGTTGCAGCCGTGGGATTTGGGTCGAGGCACCGTCGCGTTACCGGTGACCAGTATGATAATTTCAGCGTTGACTATGAAATGGCCGACGGAAGGCATTTTCACAGTATGTGCCGCCAGATAAACGACTGCGCCAACAATGTTTCTGAGAGGGTTCAGGGAACAAACGGGTGGTCGAACTGCCAGAACCTGATAGTTGACAATAAAGGCAATGAGATCTGGAATTATGCCTATCCTCTGAATGACAAGGGAGAGCAGACGACTTCCGTTAAGGTTCCTGCCATGATACAGGAGCATATTGACCTGGTAACAGCTATCAGAACCGGAAAGCCTCTCAACGAAGCGGAGGCCACTGCCATGTCTTCGCTGGTGGCGATAATGGGCAGGATATCAGCCTATACGGGCAAGAAGGTTACCATGGAGGAGGTAATGAACTCAGACATGAAACTGGGCCCGAAGGTTTTTGTTTTCGGTCCGGTTGATATACCAAAGGATATACCCATACCGGGTGCGGCCTATGTTCCACCCACTACATAAACTTAAAACAGCGGGTTATGAATAATTCAAGGAGGAGATTTCTCAGAAGAACGGCCGGTGCAGGAACAGCGCTGCTGGCCTCGCCGCTGCTAATGGCAGGCACTTCAGACAGGGGATACACGAGACTGTATGATGCCTCAGCCCCTTTCAACCTGAAATATGCCCCTTCGGTGGGGATGTTTCCCGAACATGCCGGGCGCGACCCCATTGACCAGATAAAGTTCTGTCACGACCAGGGCTTCAGGGCTGTGTTTGACAACGGACTGATGGGCAGGCCGGTGGCCGACCAGGAGCGGATAGCAGGGGAACTGCGGCGCCTGGGAATGGACCTTGGTCCGTTCGTGCTCTATGCAGACTTTTCAAGAACCTCGTTTGTGCTCAGGAATGATGAGGTGAAGGAACTGCTGACATCCAAAATGAAGGAGGGGGTCGAGTGTGCAAAACGCACTGGTGCCAAATGGGCGCTGGTAGTTCCGGGCAGGTATGACGAGAGGCTGCACCGCGACTATCAGACAGCAAATGTTATTGACAACCTGAGGCTCTGCTGCGACATTGCCGAGCCGGCGGGACTGACCATTGTGCTCGAGCCGTTAAATACGCTGCGCGACCATCCGGGGCTGTTTCTCACAGGTATACCACAGGCGTACCAGATATGCAGAAGCGTCAACCGACCATCGTGCAAGATTGTGAATGACATGTATCACCAGCAGATAAGTGAGGGAAATATTCTTCCCAACATAGATGCTGCCTGGAGTGAGATAGCCTCATTCCACATCGGTGATAATCCGGGCCGTCGCGAACCCACCACGGGCGAGATGAACTACAGGAATATCTTCAGGCACATCTACAACAAGGGTTACAAGGGAGTACTCTGCATGGAGCATGGCAGGAGCATCGCCGGCAAGGAGGGCGAGGCAAGGGTAATAGCCGCCTACAGGGAGGTAGATAGTTTTCTGTAATGCAATAAAACTGCAGATTTGCAGTTATCCCGGAAACGGAACCAATAACTATATATAAAGAATGAAGAGAGGTGTTTTGATTATTATGGTGCTGGCCCTGGTGGCAGCCTCATGCGGGGGAGTAAAAAAACGCAGCAAGAAGGGGGCAGTGCCGCCGCCGACACCGGCGGTAGTGCAGGAACCCGTTAAGCAGGCTCCTGTTGCGGTGGTCGTTCCCGAACCCATAAGGGAGGTGGAGGAGAAGATAGTACCTGTTGACAACAAGCCGGTCGATCCGCACCGCTATTTTGTAATCATCGGCAGCTTCCGCAGCATTGACAATGCCCGTAAGCACCAGGCCGACATAGCTGTCGACGGCTTCAGGGTTTCTGACCTGATGCGCAACGAAGCCGGACTTTACCGTGTTTCGGTGCTGGCCACTGACGATGTTTCAGCGGCACGGACCGAGATAATGAGGATAAGGTCTCGGTTCCCGAAATATAACGATGTCTGGCTGCTGATCAGCAAGAAGTAAACCTTTGCAGCAGACATTTTGTTATTCTTCCGGCTAAGCTGTAATTTAGCCGGAAGTTTTTTTTCTGTTTTCAGCAGCAAGCTTCTGCTTTTACGATAACCTGCTGGTCGTTTTCTCAACACCCGGCTTTATAGATAAATGAAAGGTACCGTTTTGCCGGTTTTTGGTATTGATTAATCTTCGACCATAAAAAACCTCTCCTTCACGGTTTTAAGATAAAAGTCAGTCAGTTTTGGATGCAAGGACTCCGGGACAAAAAGCAATTTACACTCCATCTGGCTATCCATAACAAACATGTAAGGCACATTGTGCTGATCGATTGGCAGAAGAAGATGGTCGTCGGGTATTGAATATATGGGCTTCCCATAATAATCATTTTTTAGACGGTCCGGCACGTTGCTTGCCAAAAGGATAATACGGTGATTGGTTTGAAAGTCAGGGAAATGTCTTTTAATCTTCTCAACAGCGAATAATATACACGGTTCGCATGTAAATCCCGAGAATCTGAAAACCAGGTATTGGTTTTCGTACGCAATCGAGGAGATATTTATGGCACTATCTCGCCCTGTTCCCCAATAGACAGAAGCATCATTAAGCTTTTCCCCCTCGTTGAGATAGATGCCATACAAAAACTCAGCAAAATAAAGTGCAACCCCTTCAATCCTTACGGAAACAAACAATTCTTGATTAT
>CAYUOS010000163.1:0-6193 GCA_964446435.1 uncultured Rikenellaceae bacterium
ATTTCTGCCACTATAGAGCTCGGGGGTACAAATTATGTCTTCTGGGGAGGCAGGGAGGGTTACATGACCCTTCACAATACTGACATGAAGAGGGAACTTGCCCATCAGGGTACTGCTCTCATTGCATGCCGAGATTACGGGAGGAGGGAAGGCTTCAGTGGAACTTTCCTGGTGGAACCCAAACCGATGGAGCCTATGAAACATCAGTATGATTATGATGCGGCAACGGTAATTGGATTTCTGCGCGAACATGAGTTGCACAATGATTTCAAGCTTAATATTGAGGTTAACCATGCCACCCTGGCGGGACATACTTTTCAGCATGAGCTTCAGGTAGCAGCCGATGCCGGTATGCTGGGAAGCATAGACGCCAACAAGGGTGACTATCAGAATGGCTGGGATACCGATGAGTTTCCTACCAATATTCTTGAGGTAACAGAGGCGATGCTGGTAATTCTAAAAGCCGGAGGACTCAGGGAGGGAGGTATAAACTTTGATGCCCGCATAAGAAGGAATTCGGTAGACGCTGAAGATCTGTTTATTTCACATATAAGCGGAATTGACACTTTTTCCAGGGCGCTGATAATAGCTGAGAAGATAATAAATGACGGCACTTATTATCGTTTTCTTAAGGAGAGGTACTCTTCATTTGACTCGGGTAAAGGGCTTGACTTTGAACAGGGTGCCATGACTCTTGATGATCTTTACAGGTATGCTGCTGATACAGGTGAGACTGTACCTGTCAGTGGCCGGCAGGAGAGACTGGAGCAGCTTATCAATATGTTTATCTGAACGATATCTCATGATCCTTCTGGGCGAAGGTTCCTCCTGCGGGAATCATCACAGAGTGAAGATAAATTTCAGTTCGGCCATTCCTGCACCGAACATCTATAGCCTGATTTCTGTTATCTATATCAGATTCAGGTTTTATCACTATTTTTAACTCACCGAAATATAATTTGCTCAGAGAGAGAAATTAAACAAAAGGAATGAGAATATGAAATCAGACATTCAGATTGCACAGGAGGCTACGATACGGCCAATTATTGAGATTGCAGCGAAACTCGGAGTCAGGGAAGACGATCTCGAACTCTACGGTAAGTACAAGGCCAAACTACCTCTTCATCTTATTGATGAAGAGAAGATCAGGAAGGCAAAACTGGTACTTGTAACAGCAATTACCCCTACTCCCGCGGGGGAAGGCAAAACGACCACATCAATTGGATTGGCCCAGGCCCTCAACAAGATTGGCAAAAAGACGACAGTTGTTATCCGTGAGCCCTCTCTGGGTCCGGTTTTCGGCATCAAGGGCGGCGCAGCCGGTGGTGGTTATTCCCAGGTGATTCCGATGGAGGACATAAACCTGCATTTTACGGGAGATATTTCAGCAGTTGAGAAGGCCCACAACCTCCTGGCGGCTCTGATAGACAACAATATTCAGCTTGGACACAAAGAGGGCAACCTGAATCTCGATCCCCGTACCATCGAGTGGAAGCGGGTTATTGACATGAATGAACGTTCGCTCCGTGATATTATTATCGGACTTGGAGGTCCGAAGCAGGGTGTGCCGCGTGAGACCGGCTTCAATATAACCGCTGCCTCAGAGGTGATGGCAACCCTTTGTATGGCAACCAGCCTGATGGATCTCAAGGAGAGGCTGGGAAACATTTTTATCGGGTATACCTATGACGGCGAACCGGTTTTCGCCCGTGACCTGAAGGCACAGGGGGCAATGGCCGCTCTGCTGAAGGATGCCATCAAGCCTAACCTGGTACAGACACTGGAAGGAACGCCTGCAATCATACATGGCGGGCCTTTCGCAAACATTGCACAGGGGACAAACACAATACTGGCTACCAAGACAGGCTTGTCGCTGAGTGAGTTTGTAGTTACCGAGGCGGGTTTTGCCAGTGAACTGGGTGCGGAGAAGTTCTTCAATATCAAATCGCAGTATGGAGGACTAAAGACCAATGCCGTGGTTATCGTTGCCACAGTTCGGGCACTCAAGTACCATGGAGGAGCGAAGCTCGCCGATCTTAAGAACGAGGATCTCGGTGCTCTGCAGAGGGGATTCGAGAATCTCGACAAGCATATCGAGAATATGAAGTATTATGGTTTCAGGCCGGTAATTGCGATTAACAAGTTCGAAACTGACACACAGGCTGAGATAGACCTGATAGTAAAACATTGTGAGGACCAGAAGTGCGTGGTAGCTGTAAACGATGCGTGGGCCAGGGGTGGTGATGGAGCAATAGAGCTTGCAGAGAAAGTAGTGGCGGCAGCAGATTCATGTCCTGACTGCTTTACTCCCTTGTACGATCTCAGCTGGTCGTATGAAAAGAAGATAGAGACCATATGCACGAAGATGTACGGAGCCGATCATGTTGAGTATACGGTGCAGGCCAAGTCGCAGATACAAAAGATCGAAAACCTGGGATTGACAAACCTTGCCGTATGCATTGCAAAGACACAGAAGTCTCTGTCTGATGACCAGTACAAGAAGGGCCGTCCGAAAGGTTTCACGGTTAAGATTCGTGAGGTTGAGCTTTCATCGGGAGCCGGTTTCATTGTCCCGATTGCCGGTACAATAATGAGAATGCCCGGATTGCCCTCGGTGCCTTCTGCCGAGCATATCGATATTGACGAAAACGGAAAGATCTCGGGATTGTTCTAGTATTGTAGCGCAGTAGCTTCAGATTCTGATTTTTTCTTATTTTTACTCTCCACCAATCAGAATCAACACAGCTATGAGACGTGCGATCAGATTTCTTCCGGCAGTTATCCTTATCGTAACTTCCTGTGTGAGGTATACCGACTACGACGGTGTAGCCTTTACAGAAAAGGAACCCCGTGACTGGGAGAATCCGGAGATGTTTAACCAGAACAGGGAGCTTCCGAGGGCTACCTTTGTGAGTTTCCCCGATGAAACCGGAGTGCTTCGGATGGCAAGGGAGGATTCTCCCAATTATATGTCGCTTGACGGGATATGGAAGTTCCACTGGGTTAAGAGCCCGGCAGAGAGGCCTTACTGGTTCTTCAAGGATGATTTTGATGTTCGTGGATGGGATGATATTGAGGTTCCGTCAAACTGGGAGATGAAGGGTTATGATGTTCCACTCTATGTGAATGCTGGGTATCCGTTCAAAAAGAATCCTCCGTTCATACATCATGAATGGAATCCTGTAGGTTCCTACAAACGCTTTTTCAATATTCCGGGGTCATGGCGGAACCGTGATGTTTTTGTAACTCTCGGGGCGGTAAGTTCTGCCTTTTACCTTTACATCAACGGCGAACTGGTAGGTTACAGCCAGGATAGCAAGATGCCGGCGGAATTCAATATAACCAAATACCTGAAAAGGGGTAAGAACAGCATTGCCGTGGAGGTATACCGGTGGTGCGATGGCAGTTATCTCGAGGATCAGGATTTCTGGCGGCTGAGCGGAATTCAGCGAAGCGTTTATCTTCACTCCAGACCGAAGAGCTATATCAGGGACTTCTTTGCGAAGCCTGACCTTGTGAATGACTATGCTGATGGCAGACTTGTTACAGAGGTTGAGGTTGCAGGGTTTAGTGGCACAGGCCCCGAACTGATGATCGAGGCTACACTCTATGACAGAGGCTCAGCGGTAGCCACAGGGTCAGAGGTTGTTTCTGCTGCGCAAGGGAAGGGATTTGTGACCCTTGAATTTTTGGTTCCCTCAGTAAGACAATGGTCGGCTGAGAACCCGGCACTTTATGATCTGGTGCTGACATTGAAGAAGGGAGGCAGGGTGCTGGAGAGTGTAGGTTGCAGAACCGGTTTCAGGAAGGTAGAGATAAGGGATTCGCAACTGCTGGTGAACGGCCGGGCGATTTACCTTAAGGGAGTCAATCTGCATGAGCATCATGATGTTCGTGGACATGTTATTGATCGTGAGACTATTATGAAGGATATTGCAGTGATGAAGGCCAACAATATCAATGCTGTACGAACGTCTCATTATCCTCACCAGGAACTTTTCTATGAGTTGTGTGATGAGTATGGGCTCTATGTGATTGACGAGGCTAACATTGAATCGCACGGTATAGGATACAACAAGGATGTGACGCTGGCCGACAAGCCTGAATGGGCGGCGGCGCACCTTGACAGGACCATCAGAATGGTTGAGAGGGATAAGAACCATCCCTCGATAATCATCTGGTCGATGGGAAATGAGGCCGGTGACGGACATACTTTTCTGGCGAATTACAGGTGGATGAAGGATCGTGATGACAGCAGGCCTGTTCAGTATGAACGCGCCGAGAAGAGTACAAATACGACCGAGAGGCATACTGATATCTGGTGTCCGATGTATGCTTCAATTGAGTATATAGAGCGATATGCCCTTGACCCTTCCAGTAACAGGCCACTGATTAAGTGTGAGTATGCGCATGCCATGGGCAACAGTGTGGGTAATCTGCAGGATTACTGGGATGTCATTGAAAAGTACCCGATACTTCAGGGTGGATTTATTTGGGACTGGGTTGACCAGGGTCTTCTAACCAGTACCGGTGTGGGTGTCTCTTACTGGGCCTATGGAGGAGATTTCGGGGATGAGGGTATGCCGAGTGACGGAAACTTCTGTATTAACGGGCTTGTGCGGCCTGACCGTACCGGTCATCCTTCACTTGCAGAGGTTAAGAAGGTTTATCAGTATATTGGCTTTGAGCCGGTTGACCTTTCAAGAGGTCTGATAAGGGTGCGTAACAAGTACGATTTTACACCCCTTAATCACTTCGATATATCCTGGGAAATTGTTACCGATGAGGGGATAATTGCATCGGGACAGTTACCGGCCATAAATATCAGGCCGGGGGAGGCCATTGTCACTGCTGTACCATATGAGATTCCTGCACCGGCAGCAGGAGTTGAATATTTTCTCAATCTGAGAGCTTCTCGATATGATCAGTGGACGATTGTTCCGGCAGGGCATGTCTATGCAACAGAGCAATTCAGGTTGCCTTTCAATGTTCCTCCGAGGGTTGGGGATATTGCACGTCTGTCTCTGCTGGTAACAGAGACTGAAGGTACAGACCTCATTATACGGGGAGAGGACCTTAAGGTCAGGTTTGATCTTGAATTGGGAGCCCTGGTATCTCTTGTATCAGGAGGCAAGGAGTATATTTTAAGCGGACTTGTTCCTGATTTCTGGAGAGCTCCTACCGACAACGACTATGGCAATAATATGCACCGCAGGCAACGGGTTTGGAGGGAAGCAGGTGAGAGGGCCCAGGTCAGGAATATAAGAATAGGGCATCCGGGGCTGGGTATGGTCAGGATTATAGTTGATTTTGATATCCCCGGCCTTGAAGATGAGAAGATTGCAGGACTTAATGTCGTTTACACAGTATACAGCACAGGAGATATAGTGGTGTCGAACAGTTTCAACAAGGTTTCGGCCCGCATACCTGAGATACCGCGCATGGGAATGCAGATGCAGTTGCCGGCTGATTTCAGGAACCTGAGATGGTTTGGCCGTGGTCCCCATGAGAACTACAACGACAGGCGTACCTCGGCTGATGTCGGACTATATGTGAGCAGCGTGGCCGATCAGTATGTACCTTACATAAGGCCACAGGAGAACGGATACAAGACAGACACACGATGGCTCTTGCTTTCTGATGATGAGGGTTTCGGTCTTCTTGTCGCAGGCCGGCCATTAGTCTCTTTTGCTGCGCTTCATCATCTGCATGAGGATTTCGAGTCTCCTGCCGGAAGATTGTCGGGTTTTCGTCCCGATGCGAAGAGTGTGAACAGGCACACAAAGGATGTTTTACCGCGTGACCTGGTGAAGTTAAATATCGATCTCGACCAGATGGGAGTCGGAGGTGACAATTCTTGGGGGGCGATGACGCATCCTCAGTACCGCCTGACAGAACAGAAGTACAGCTACTCCTTCAGGATAAGGCCAGTGAAGCCCGGAGATGACGTAATCAGGATGGTGAGGGAAGCGTATTAGCTCAGGGCGCAGGGCGCAGGGCACGGGGCTCGGGGCTCAGGGTAACAGATTTTAGTAGATCAGCTCGGTTTTTAGTACTGTGTTTTCTCCGGTCATTGCATTTTTAACGTCATAGGCAAGTTTGCCGGTGAAGGTTTTTGCCAGTACAATGCGGGTTACAGAGTTGGCAGGCAGGTTTATTGACGCTGGTGCTCCCTGTGGGCCGTTAACAAGTT
>CAYUOS010000164.1:0-6193 GCA_964446435.1 uncultured Rikenellaceae bacterium
CTAATCAAAGATAGAGTTAAATAATTTAATATGCAAGAAAAAAGTCTTTTTTACAGGTCTGTTCTTCATCTCGACCTCGATACGTTCTTCGTTTCGGTTGAGAGACTGGTTGATGGCAGGCTCAAAGGCAAACCGGTAATAATCGGGGGCATGTCTGACCGCGGAGTGGTTTCAAGCTGCAGCTACGAAGCCAGGAGGTATGGGGTCAGGTCTGCTATGCCTGTGAAGATGGCAATGCATCTCTGTCCTGATGCAGTAACAATAAGAGGCGACATGGAACTCTATACCAGGTATTCACGAATGGTTACAGACATAATAGCAGAGAAAGCTCCGGTATATGAAAAGACATCGGTAGACGAGCACTACATAGACCTCACGGGCATGGACCGCTTTCATGGCTGCAGAAAATGGTCTCATGAGCTTAGAGACTATATAATAAGAGAGACCGGACTGCCAATATCGGCGGGACTCTCAGTAAACAAGACCGTGGCGAAGATTGCCACCGGTGAGGCAAAACCAAACGGAGAGAGGGAAGTAGCAAGGGAGATGGTACTGCCTTTTCTCGATCCCCTCTCGATACGAAAAATACCTATGATAGGCGATAAAACATACCACCTGCTTCGTTCGATGGGCATATCTGAAATATACACTCTCAGAAACATACCTGCGGAGATGCTGGAGGCACTTATGGGCAAAAATGGTACCGAGATATGGAAAAGGGCCAATGGCATCGACAATACGCCTGTAATAAGCTATTCAGAGAGGAAATCGGTAAGCACCGAGCATACATTCGAGAAAGACACCACTGACATTGTCATGCTTAGCCAGCTTATTGCCTCAATGGTCGAGAAGCTGGCCTATGAGCTCAGAAGGAAGGAGAAGCTCACATCGTGCGTTACGGTAAAGATCAGGTACTCCAACTTTGATACCCACACCCTTCAGAAGCGCATAGCCTATACATCGTTCGACCATGAGCTTGTATCAGTGGCAAAGGAGCTGTTCGGCAGGCTGTACCAGCGCCGCATGCTCATACGGCTCATAGGTGTCAGGTTCAGCCACCTGGTGAACGGTGTAAGACAACTCGATATGTTTACCGATACCCCCGAGATGGTAAGCCTGTACCTCGCAGTAGACAGGATGAGGAAGCGGTTCGGAAGCAATGCCGTCCGCAGGGCCGTAAGCATAATGACCGAAAACGAGCGGCATGAACGTGACCTGAGGATAGTCACGAATGATCTGAAAGAGAAGCAGATGATAGAAGAACGCATTAAAAAGTATGCAGCTTTCCAGGGAAGATAGATGTTTGTCAATTGCCACTCATATTACAGCCTGCGCTACGGAACAATGTCTGTTGAGGAACTTGCAGGGGCTGCTGCCGCAAACGGAGAGGAGTCGATAGTGCTTACCGACATAAACAACAGCTCCGCAATGCCGGAGTTTGTGAGGGAATGCAGGAAGGCAGGAATCAGGCCGGCCGGAGGCGTGGAGTTCAGGAATAACAACAGGCTCCTTTATATTGTCATTGCCAGAAACAATCAGGGATTCAGGGAGATAAACGAATTCCTCTCCCGGCATAACATTTCAGGAGAGCCCCTGCCCTTTCCTGCTCCCAGGTTCAGCCAGTGCTACATAATCTATACTATTACTTTATATCCCAAACGCAATCTATTTGATAATGAACTAATAGGAATCAGACTTAGTGAAGCGGGGCGCCTGCTGACCCTGACCTCTGTAATCAGCCTCTCGTCAATGATAGTGCTGCATCCCGTTACCCTCTCCTCTCCAAATGACATCGGCATGCACCAATGCCTGAGGGCCATTGACAACAATATTCTGCTCAGCAGGCTGGACTCATCACAGCAATGCTCTGGTGACGAATATTTTATATCCAGGCAGTTTATCTCCGATCGTTTCAGCAGATATCCGGCGATACTTGATAATACAACCCGGCTGATCAGGGATTGCAGCATCGACTTCGACTTTGACAGGCCTAAAAACAAGCAGATATACTCTGCCAGCCGTGCTGACGACAGGCTGTTGCTGGAGAAGCTTGCATGGGATGGCATGGCATACCGCTATGGAAAGAATAATACCGAAGCGATACGAAGGGTCAGACACGAACTTGATATCATCGACAGGCTTGGTTTTTCCTCCTATTTCCTAATCACATGGGATATAATACGATATTCCATGTCACGTGGCTTCTATCATGTCGGCCGGGGCAGCGGAGCAAACTCCGTGGTGGCTTATTGCCTTAAGATCACAAACGTCGACCCTATCGACCTGAATCTATACTTCGAGAGGTTCATAAACCCGGCCCGAAGCTCCCCTCCTGACTTCGATATAGATTACTCATGGAAGGAACGCGATGAGGTGACAGATTACATCTTCAAACGGTACGGTATGGAGCATACAGCCCTGCTTGGGACCATGAGCACCTTCCGCGGCAAGTCGATAGTGAGGGAACTGGGGAAGGTATACGGACTGCCAAAAGAGGAGATCGACAACCTTATTGACAATCCCTCCTCCCCGATGAACAGTAACGAAGTATCGGGGATGATATTCAATATGGGAGCCGGAATTGCAGACTTCCCGAACATGAGGAGCATCCATGCCGGTGGAATCATTGTATCAGAAGATCCTGTGACATGCTATACGGCACTCGACTTTCCGCCAAAGGGTTTTCCGGTGACTCAGTGGGACATGTATACCGCTGAGGATCTGTGCTATGAGAAGCTTGATATTCTGAGCCAGAGGGGAATAGGCCATATCAGCGAGACTGCATCTATCGTATCCCGCAACCGTGGAGAGCATGTCGATGTGCATGCCATACAGAAGTTCAAAAACGACCCGATGGTCAGGGAGTACCTGAAAATAGGCGAAACAAAGGGATGCTTCTATATTGAGAGTCCATCGATGCGTGGGCTGCTTAGCAAGCTGAAATGCTCAGACTATCTCACCCTGGTGGCTGCAAGCTCGATCATCAGACCCGGTGTGGCCAGGTCGGGCATGATGAGGGAATATATCCACCGGTTCCATAATCGCGATGGATTCAGCTACATACACCCGGTTATGAAGGAACAGCTGGAAGAGACCTTTGGGGTGATGGTCTACCAGGAGGATGTACTTAAGGTGTGCCATCATTTTGCCGGCCTTGACCTTTCCGATGCCGATACCCTCAGGAGGGCCATGAGCGGTAAGTTCAGGTCAAAGGCGGAAATGCAGAAGATTATCGACCGATTCTTCTCAAACTGCCGGCAGCGTGGCTACCCTGAGGAGATAACGCGGGAAGTATGGAGACAGATAGAGTCCTTCGCGGGATACTCATTCTCGAAGGCACACTCGGCATCCTACGCCGTAGAAAGCTTCCAGAGCCTGTATCTCAAGGCCCGCTATCCTCTCGAGTTCATGGTTGCGGTAATCAATAACTTCGGCGGTTTCTACCGCACATGGGTATATGTGCACGAGGCAAGGAGATGGGGAGGGGATATCAATCTGCCATGTATAAATAGAAGTACCTATACAACCACTATATATGGCAGTAGTATATTTCTGGGGTTCATACACATATCTGGGATAGACAGCAGACTTGCCTCATCGGTAGAGACAATCAGGAACAGTGGAGGAGACTTTACAGGGCTCGATGATTTCATTATGAGAACCGGAGCCGGAACAGAGCAGCTTATACTTCTGATAAGGTGTGGGGCGTTCAGATTCACAGGAAAGACCAAGGCAGCTCTTCTCTGGGATGCACACATGATGGTGAACGGAAAAAGGAAAGGATCAGAGGTACCCACTCTGTTCTCCCCTGCCGTTAAGACATTCAGTATGCCCAGGCTGATTACCGGACAGCTTGAAGATGCCTATGATGAGACTGAATTGCTGGGTTTTCCGGTTTCAATGAGCTGGTTCGACATGCTTGTTACCCGGTTCAGGGGAGAGATCAGGGCCTCTGAGATGCCGGGTCATGTCGGGAAAAGGGTAAGAATCGTGGGACACCTGGTAACAGTCAAGTATATTAAGACGGTAAGGAATGAATGGATGAACTTTGGCTGCTTTATCGACCCTGAAGGCAACTACTTCGATACAACCCATTTCCCTTCATCACTGAAGGATTATCCGTTTCGCGGAAGCGGTACATATCTTATCTCGGGAAAGGTGACTGAGGAGTTCGGCTACCCTTCACTGGAGGCTGAAAAGCTGGCAAGGCTTCCTGTCAGTCCTGATCCCAGGTATTGATTTCATTTAAGTCATCGGGTGGTAAAGTAACATGGTCTGTAAGGTCTATGTTACCGATTCCTGTAAGTCGGTAAACTGAAATATCTGAAAGACGTTTCATCTTCCTCAATCCCGATAACCACAACCATACCAACAGCGGGAGAAACAGCAGCAGAAAGCCGGCTTTTCCTGACATCAGGATAAAATCGTAGCATCCGTGCCAGAGGAATGGAATCAGCAGTGCAAGAATCAACTGTTTTCTCCTCTCTTCCGGGTAAAACTTCGCCAGTCCGAGATGGTATCCCATCGAGACTCCGAATATCGCATGTGCAGGTACAGCTGTAAATGCTCTCATAACACCAACCTGGTATCCTCCCCTGTAAACATAAAGGAGATTCTCGACTGCAGCAAAACCGAGTGAAATGAATACTGCATAAACAATACCGTCGAACTTCTCATTGAAATCCTTCGACTTCCATATTATCAGTATAAATGCCAGATACTTGAACCCCTCCTCGGTAAATGAGGCAACTGCAAAGGCAGTGTATAAATGGTTTAGCAAGCCATCACCTCCTACATAAAACATTGTCAGGGCATTTTCAACTGCTATCACCGGAGGAACTATCAGCAATCCGGCCAGCAGAGCCAGCAAAAGTTTTCCAATCGGCTCCTTTTCATACTTATCTCTCAGATAGACATAGAGGGCTATAATCATTACAGGTGCGAGCGAGACGAAAACAAGACTCTTGATCATGATGTTACAATATTTTACTATGACTGGTCGGTCCTGACCGCTCTTGAGACACCTTTTATCAGGCCTATCCTCCTGATTAATCCATTGAGTATATTAACATTGGAGACAGCTAACTGTATCATCCCTTCAAAAAGGCCATCGTGCATACTGTAATTAAACCCTCTGACGGTCACTTTCTGCTCATTAAGTATGTCTGTAATCCTTGAAACAATTCCTATATCTTCAATTCCCGAGACCTTCACGGAGGCAACAAAAGCATGACTGTGACCTGATTCTGTCCATCTGGCCGGCACCACGCGGTAGGGATATCTCGACATCATATTTCCGGCGTTCGGACATGCTGTCCGATGTATCTTAATTCCTTCTGCAATCGTAACGAACCCAAATACCTTGTCGCCATAAACAGGGTTACAGCATTTGGCAAGCTTGTAATCTATTCCCTCCACCCTGTTCTCAATTATCAGGTAGTCGGTGTATGATGGCTCCGTGATTTTTGCCAGAGCTTTATCCGGTACGTTTTTAACATCTGCCTGAGGTTTGGCAGACTCAGCTGTAATAGCATGAAGATTCTCTTTAAGCTCCAGCAGATCAATAACCTCATTGCTTATTCCTACATACAGGTCTTGTGCAGTCTTCAGATGGTACCTTTCAAGCAGGCTATTAACAGCAGTGTCAGAGAATGGCATCTTCCAGTTCTTCATTCTCCTGGTTAGTATCTCCTTGCCCTCAGCGGCTGCAACCACCCTGTCCTCGTTCAACGCCTGCCTTATCCTTGTCCTTGCCTTGCCGGTAACAACTACTGACAGCCAGTCTCTCTTTGGTTTTTGATTCTTGGCCGTGATAATTGAAACCTGATCTCCATTCTTAAGTATGTATTTGAGTGTGACATTCCTGCCGTTAACCTTCGCTCCTACACATCTGGAACCTACTTCCGTATGAATATCAAACGCAAAATCGAGAATGGTAGATCCTGCAGGCAGTTGTCTGAGTTCTCCCTTCGGTGTGAATACAAATACCTCGTCAGAGTACAGACCAGCCTTAACATGGTCAAGAAGGGCATCCTCCTCCCCTGCCGAAGATTCAAGCAGTTCCTTCATCTTCTGCAACCAGGCTTCAGGTCCGCCACCTTCGCCCTTTACACCCTTATAGCGGTAGTGTGCTGCCAGACCCTTTTCAGCTATCTCATCCATCCTCCTGCTCCGTATCTGAACCTCCACCCGC
>CAYUOS010000165.1:0-6190 GCA_964446435.1 uncultured Rikenellaceae bacterium
ACCTGAAGGCTACATATAGCACCCCTTTGTAAGCACCAAGACTCAGGTTTCCGGAATTGCCCCAATTCCCATAACCGCTTGATGGCACAGAAGGATATGAAGCCGGTAGCACTATCCAGTTTGAGTTCCATGGTTCATCATTTCCATTATAGTTGGTAGAAATGAGTGTTGTAAGGGTAGCACCGTTTTCATAAGCGCCCATCGATCTGAAAGACAGCACTGGATCAGAAGAATCCTGAAGATCAATCTGAGGTAGTATCATCCATGCTATGACCTGGGACTGACCGGAGTTATGCGCAGTTATCTCTGCAAATTTTGAGTCCAGATAATAATAACCTTCCCTCCATACTCGGGTCCCCGCTTGTGCAATGGTCTTCCAACCAGCCAGATCACTAACAGGTCTGTTGACCCCAAGCGACTCAAAATCCTCTTTAAGCCACTCAAACTTCGGGATGTTGCATTTCTTGCTGCCGCTCATGTTCAGTTCGGCCGGGTCGCGCATAATCATCTGCGGTGTATCAAATACTGATACCACGCCAACGAAGGTGCCGTTACCTGCAGGCATAGCCTGCGAAGCAAACTGAGACTCTGAGCGGGTATGCACCGTAACCGAGTTGCTGCAGTCTGTCAGGGCCTTCGATCCGCTGAAGGTACCTGAAGAAGTGAATTCCACATCATTGACCTTCACATAGACACCCTCATGGCTGCCAGCCAGAATCTCTGCCAAGGTTACCTCCCTGGGCTGCGGCATTACTGCATTGAGCGTAACAACCTCAACGACAGATGCTATGTCAATGTTCCCGAACTGCAACAGCCCGCGATAAAGCGACAGTTCAATTCCACGGCACTTAATCTTCACCTCCGAACCCATGGCAAACGAGTTGGTCCCCGAAACGGTCAGCGCCACCCCGCCGGACTGATCCTGAATATATGCAATAAACCCCGGAAGGTTACCCAGTTCCGGCGTAAGCGTCACCACCCCCTGAATGTATACGTTGGTGTCAATCTTAGTGGTGGAACCGGTATATAGTTCCCTCAGGTCGGATATCGAAATACGCTCAACCACAGGCTCAGGCGGGGGAACCGGGTCGCGGTCGCACGAGGAGCCCGCCAGCAGCGCAACAAGAGCTCCGATCAAAACCGGGTGGAAAAGTATCTTTCTCATAATTCTTATCTCCTTTATTTGGCCGCCGTGACCAAGATGTTATCAATTCTGTATGATGTGCTCTCAACCCCCGATCCGCGATATCGGAATGCTATGACTCCGGTGCCTCCGGGTATGACAGGCAGATTCACATTGCCGGAGTTGACCCAGGCATGTTCTGCGGAATTCTTCGTCGCAAGGGTGGCACTTAGAGGCGTCCAGGTTGCAGTTGCAATATTGGCTCCGTTATAATTTGTTGAGAACAGCACCTCAAACGGGAAGTTGTCTCCCTGGTGAGCCCAATACGCCTGTGAGGTCTGGAAGGTCAGTACTTTCTGAGCCGAGAGATACAAAGGCGGCGGAATCAGCCAGATAATTATTTCCGCATCTCCCGAGAGGTATCCTGTTGCCTGCGCGTATGTGTTGCCGCTGAAAACCTGGGCCCGCCACAGGCGGCTTCCGGCCTGAGCAAAGTTTTGCCAGCCTGATGTGAAGATATCCTGGTTGTTGGAGAAGGTGGTGAAGTTCTGGCTCAGGGTTTCAACCGGATTTCCCGGTATCTGTCCTCCCGGTGGACAGCGGTCACCGTCAAGATACACCTCATTGACATCCCTTATTAAAAGCTGGTAATCGTTATTGAATACCGTTACTATCCCGGTTATCGATCCCTTCCCCAGGGGCAGTGGCTGGCCGGCGAAGGTTGCATACCCGCTGGTACGTACTATAATCCTGTTATTGCTGCAATCGGTAAGGTAGCGGTTTGCTGCTGCGGGTGGGTCTGACATAGGGTCGGCATATGTTTTGCCAAGTTCGCTGTCGGCAAACTGAACCTGGTTGAATGTTACAAGCCGTCCCAGCATCTCACTGGTTTTTGCCTGCTGTATTGTTATTACTGCAGGTGCCTTGTTATTATCCATCGAGTAGCGCAGAATACGGGCATCCTTGTTGAACCCCGATAGCCTTCTGTTACCCGAATTGTCTGTATACGGAGCCCCTCCCATCTGAATAAAATTCCCATAGTCGCTGAGCCATAATCCCTGGATATTCACTGCTATGGAATCGCCATTATACAATCCGCCGGTGGCCTCGAACTTCATCAGAATTCCCCCGCTGTAATCTTCCATGATGCCCTCTTTGTAGAGGTTTCCGTTCTTCTTGTCGGTCGCGGTTGCTATTCCTCTTATTGTCCAGTCTTCAGCTATCTGCACCGGTGTCCTCTCCGTCCAGGGCTTTGCCAGTTCAGCGGCATAAAGCTGCTTCACCTGTGCTATCGGCACAATTGTTCCTGTCGTAAATTCTTCCAAAACCGGAGGCTCCTCGTTGTAGTCGATGCATCCCCTGAAGAGAACTAGTGCAGCTACTGTTGCGATTAATGCTATATGTTTTGTCTTCATAGTCACCTCCCTCAGAATCTGATGCTTAGGTTTGCAAAATAGTTGAATCCGAAATAGTAGTAGAGCCTGGGTGCAAACAGTTCAGGCCTTTCAGGATCGTACCTGTACTGCTCGAAGCCACCTGTCAGGAAATCGGTTTTATTCATCAGGTTGCTCATATTGGCACTGATAACTACATAATAGCGGCCCAGATACCACGATTTACCCACAAAGGCATCGAGCAGGAATCCTGACGGAACCTTCTGCATCTCCGACCAATAAGGATAATAGCCGGTCTCGTCTTTAGTGCGGGTGACCGGATTGAAACTCAGATAGCTCCTGTCGTAATAGCTTGCGGTGAGTCCTGCCCACCAGTAGCGTGGGGCGTTGTAGTTCAGGCCGGCAGCAAGGGCTGTCTGTGGTGTTCCGTCAACCCTGAAGTATTTCACCCACACCTCCTCGGTTCTGATAACCTCGCTGCTGTTGTCTCGGGTTATAACAATGTTGGGGTTATCCATCCAGAGATATTGCCCGACAGCCGCCACTGCATTAATGCTCAAAGCCTGCGTGATATTCCACTCAACGCCCAGTTCAATGCCTGAGTGTTCCTTGCTGATGCCTGTCATCGAATAGTTGATGAATGTACGTAACTCTTCATGGTAGAAGCTTGTAACCTCAGACTGGTCGAAGAACCTGGTGTAGTATCCTGTCAGCCTGGCGTTGACATCAGGTAAGCGCAGTATGTCACTTGCATCGGCTGTAAAAACTGTTTCGGGTCCTATACCCGGCGTTACTTCGTTCCTCGTACGCGGAGAGAGGAATGAACTGCTGAAACGGGGGGGATTCTTCATCACAGCAGTGTTAAGATCGACCGAGTGCCGTCCGGTTATACGGTATTCTGCTCCGGCCTTTACACCCCATGTAAGGTAGTTAAGCTTTTGAGAGTTACCATACGAGTTGTCGGGGAAGAGTCCCTTTCTCATAAGGCCCTCCCTCCAGAGAGAAGTTGCAGTGAGACTGCCCTGAAGATAAGCCCTGAGCCTTCCGGGTGTCCACTCTCCCATGCTCCACAGGGTTCCCTGGTTGAGATGTGAGATATATGAATGACCGAACTTCTCGCCCTCTCTAACAAGGTTATTGAAAACATGCAGGTCGTTCTGAATTATGAAGGGATCATCGGGGAAATCCCTCTCGGCAAACTGATCAATATCGAGCCAGAATTCACCTCCCAGCAGATCCTTAACCCTGTTATGATTGAAACCTTTGGACATATTGACCATGGCTCCTCCTGAAATCATAAGGTCGTCGTTATACTCATGGTTTAGGATAGAATTGAACTGGTACTGGCTAAGGTCGTCACGACGGTCCTCAACAATATATTTCGATCTGGCACCCTCAATGCTGTTTCCCAATATTCCGAATGCGTCATCTATCTGGGCCAGGTTCTTTCTGTTGGCAAAGTAGAAGTGGTGCCAGTTTATCTGGCTGACCAGCGGGTCTGACCAGCCTGCCGATATTCTTTCCCTGTCGGACTGATCGCTGTAGTATGAGGGAAGATAACGGTAGTAGTCAGGTCTGGGGTCGGGTGCGTCATTCCAGTTCAATGCGGTATAGCTTGACTTTCCGAACCAATACCCTGCTGTTGTTTGCAGTGTCGTTTTCTCTCCCATGTTCCAGTAATGGGTAAGGGTTAACAGCGGCTTGTTTGACGAGCGTATCCTGGAGTTTCTGACCTTGCCGTTCTGGTAACCCCAGTATGGATTGTAGAAGTTATTACCTGTAAGGTCATATACCTCCTGAAGCGATCCGCCGCCAACGCCACGTGAGTATATTGCATCAAGGGCAGTGAAGTTAAGTGTATGGGCTGCATTATACCTCCTTTCAACAGAGAGGAAAAAACTCATCGCATCATAGAAGGTTCCCTCTGCATATCCCTCCTGTGACCATCTGCGTGATGCCGAGCCTGTTATATACCACTCCCCTCCAATCTCTCCGGTTGAATATGTCAGCATAGCCCTGTTGTTGTAAGTACGGTTGCTGAGTGAGTATACGGCCTTTATTCCCGGGCGGTATTGAGAGGCTCGTGTTAGTATGCGTGTGAGTCCTCCAACCGGTTCGAACATATGGCCGGTAGCCAATGGCCCATTGGTGACTACTGCATCGCGCATTACGTCATTTAATCCGCCCCAGTCACTCCATATCGGATTGCCGGTTTCGGTATCGTTGATGAGGAAGCCGTTAATCATGACAGCCGTGTATGACTGGTCATAGCCGCGGGGACGGAATCTTACCGGGCCGAATGTATAGGCTGCGGTTGACTGGAATATGTCAGCCGATGATGATAGTATACCCTGGTATCCCTGTGAACCGAGTCCACCATCATCGCTTATATCTATGACTGTTATTATGGCAGCATCCTGCCTCACATCGGGGCGCGGAGTTAGGTAGACTGTCCCCAGGTCTATGGTTCCGGAAGCAGGCATCTGTACCTGCCTTATTACCTGGTAGTAACCACCGCGATCGAAGTAGAGCAGATGCTCACCCTCCGGAACCGGCACTAAGAAGGTGCCATCTTCGCCGCTGACTACTCCTGTCTCCCTGCCATCAACAGAGATGGCTACTCCTGCTATCGGGACTCCGGTCTGTTGGTCGGCCACGGTTCCCCCGACAAAAGCCTGCTGTGCACTTAGAGGAAGGCCGGCAAAGAGGAGAAAAAGCCATATTAATTTGATTCTGAGCTTCATATAATGATGATTGTGGAAATGGTTACGAACTAATTTGGCGATTGAAAAATACGAAACTTTGCAGAGAATATCAAACTGAAATGGGGTGTGGGGTATGGGGTGTGGGGTATGGGGCAGGGAGGTTTGTGGTTGTTGGGTTGCGTCATTAGGCAGGAAATGATATATTTGAGAAAATTAACGTTGAGGCAATGAGAAGAGGTATATGGCTGATTTTGGTGATTGGGCTGGTCAGGCTGCAGGCTGCTTACCCGCAGACAGGAATGACGGCCGGGCTGGTTGCATTCTGGAATGTCGAGAACCTTTTTGACACTATCAACTCTCCGGGGGTTGACGACATTGAGTTTACCCCACAGGCACCAAAGAGATGGAACTCGGCAAGGTACTTTGAGAAGCTCGACAACCTTGCGAAGGTTATATCGGGAATCGGGAGGGATGAGGGATTGCCGGGTGGACCACATATTCTCGGATTGTGTGAGGTGGAAAACCGCGAGGTGATTGAAGACCTTGTCGGCCATCGGTCTCTCGCTCATCTCAATTACAGGATTGTTCACTATAATTCGCCTGATGCCAGAGGGGTTGATGTTGCCCTTATCTATCAGCCGGATTTTTTTGTGCTTACAGCTTCAAAAAGCTACGACCTTCCTCTCTCCTCTTCATCAGGCACTGAATACTTCAGCAGGAGCCAGCTGGTTGTGTCTGGTCTCTTCATGGATGAGAAGATGCATTTCATCGTAAACCACTGGCCTTCGAGGCGATCCGGGGCGAGGGCTTCGGAGAGGCTGCGGGTGGCTGCTGCCCTGCTGACACGATCGATAGTTGACTCTTTGCAGCTGGTCGATCCGGAAGCCAAAATAGTGGTGATGGGTGACCTTAATGACGATCCACGAGATGCAAGCGTCAGGAAACACCTGCGTGCCATCGGAAGGGAA
>CAYUOS010000166.1:0-6167 GCA_964446435.1 uncultured Rikenellaceae bacterium
GACGTTACCGGTTATCCCAAAGGAGGGCACGGCGATAACACGCTGGCACTCGTCAAGCCCGGCGAGGTGATTCTTAACCAACGGCAGCAGCGATCACTGGGGGGTGCATCGACATTCAGGAAGATAGGAGTGCCGGGATTTGCCGAGGGTGGCGTTGTAGGTGCGCCGGTTAACGTCTCGCCAATGGAGGACATGGTCAAGATGGCCAACATGATTATACAGGGGGTGAATCAGAAGGATGTATCACTGAATATCCACCGACTGCGGGAGGCGGAGGCCGAGCTTGATGTGGTAATAAGACGCAAAGGGCTATGATCGACATAATGGCAATGACAACAAGGGTGCTGCGGGAGGAGCTTCACATTGACGAGGAGACGACACGGGCATTGTTTGATATTGGCGTTATGAATGAATATACCTGCAAAAAAATGCTTATCCGCAGGGAGTGGGAGCGATCAATGATTTCACGCAAAACCGATCTGAAGTACCACCTTGCAGACCGCTATTGCGTCTCTGTCTCGACAGTCGAGAGATGTATTTCAAGTTTTCCGTCATTAATTGACGTAAAAATTAAGAAATAATATAATAATTTTGACAAAAAACAGGCAGCTATGATTATACATCAGTCGGATTGGATGAAAATAACCGGGCAAACGTCCGGCGAAATCGAGATAGACATTACCGGGGTGATCGGCGGTAGCTTCTGGGATGAGGATTCAGGGAAGAACAACACCCGTGAGAAGATGCGGGAGGAGCTGAAGAAAATCGCATCGCTGAAGGCCCGCAAGCTGGTAGTTAACATTGACTCCCCCGGCGGCCTTGTCAGTCACGGCCTATCCATTTATCACCTGTTGGCAGATAACGCCGCAACCGTGGAGACCAGAGTAGTAGGCATGACCGCCAGCATTGCCACAGTCATAGCGCAGGCGGCAAAGCCGGGATTGCGTAAGATGTCAGACGCTGCCCTGATGCTTGTACACGAGGCGAGAAGTATAGCGATGGGGACATCGGAGGACTTTAAAACCGAGTATGAGAATCTTGAGACAGTCAATGACAAGATAGCAGATATCTATGCTGCCAAGTCAGGCAAAGACAGGCAGTACTTCCGTGATCTGATGGCCGAGGGCAAGGGCGAAGGGCGATGGCTTGATTCAGGTGATGCCATTGAGATGGGCCTTGTCGATTCCGAGATCGTTGTAACCCGTGCGGCTGCCGTGTGGGGCGATGATATATTCACTAATTTACAAATCAATAAACCGAAAATGACAAAACAGTCAAAAAGCCTTGGCACTTTCTTTGCCAGCCTTGTTTCGTTTTTTGAAGGTTTCAAAAATGACAATCCAGAGGTAGAGATACCCGAAATTGTCAATGAGAAGCTAACAGAGTTTGAAAACAGGGTCACAGAGATCGAGACCAGGAATCAGGAGCTTGAAACACAGCTATCGGCGAGCGCAACAGAGGTGTCAACCCTCACGGCGCAGGTCGCCGAACAGGAGACAACTATTGGCACGCTCAGAGATGAGGCAGCCGCACAGTCAGCAAGAGTTGAAGAGCTTACCTCTGAAAATTCAACCCTGACAGCCGAAGTCGAAAGGCTTACCGGAGAATTACAACTGGCAACGGCTGACCCGCTGCGCATCAAAGGGGATGATCCCACAGATGAGGGCGAGACGCTGACCGGTTTTGATGCAGACCTCGCACGCATCCGAGCTGAAGCAAATGAGATAAGGCAGGATGGCCCGGTTGATGATGACAAAAAAGAGTAACCAAAAACAATCAATTAAAAATGAAAACACTTTCAAAATTCAGGAGCCTAATCGGACTTGTCGCACTGCTCACCGTGGTCGTTTGTCCTGATCTGCTTGGCACATCAGTGCCTGTAATCGGAGCAGCATCTTTTATCACCACCTCGATTAACTGGGGAGGCAAGGAGACGCTGGACTATTTTATCTCACCTATGTTTGTAGGTCAAACCCCCTGGGAGACGCAGGGCGTCAGGGTAATGACTAACGTGAGGGGTAAACAGCAGCTTAACTATTTCTCATCCGCCAGTAAGATTCTGAAGGCGTATGCGAAAGGGTTTACCGCAGCTGCGGGCGTAACCTATTCACAGAGGGAGCTTGAGACAGTAAGGTTTAAGGCCGAGATGTCAGAGGATGGCGAAGCGTTTAAAGACAGCGTATTTGTTTACGCACGTAAGCCCTCATGGAATGACATTAGTGGTACCGAGATTGAGAAAATAGTAGTTGAGATCTTCCGTAATGCCGTTAATTCTGACATCTTCCGCATCTTCTGGCTGGGTGACAAGTATAAGGAAACCCTGTCAAGTGGCGTTTACAGCGGAACACCCGATACAGATTATAACATGATGACCGGTATATGGAAGCTGATCTTTGCCGATGCTTCGACCACACCAAGCGCAACACAGATCAAAAGGATAGCCGTATCTGACGGCGCAGTCGCCCAGGTGCAGACCGCAACTCTTACCGGGACGTCTGGTACATGTAACATTGTGATTGCCGGAGTTAACTACCTTGCAACATTCGACACTGACATCACAACGACCAATGATAATTGGAGGGCGTTACATGGTGCTGCACTTGCACTCAGGGGCATAACAGTAGGTGGCACTTCTACCATCACCCTGACAAGTGCAATACCGGGGCAGCCATTTGCGACAGTAACAGTGTCGGCAGCCCTGTCAGGTAACCTCACCGGATCAGTTGCAGCAACCACTGCCAACACACCTCCATCAGCCCTTTCAGCTGGTGAGGCTGAGGATATATTCAACTCGCTGTATGTTGGTGCCGACAAGGTATTGAAGGAGGTTCCGAAGTCCAATAAAGTATTCCTTGTGAGTGACCTGATTTATGAGAATTATGAGACATATCTTGAGGGGCTTGGTGTTAGCGAATCATACAGGGCTGTTGTTAATGGCCTTGAGACTTTAACATACAGGGGTATTCCGATTATCAAAATGGGTTGGGATTTGCACCTCGATAATGACTTCCCTCACGCATCTGGATATATGCCCGCTTATCCGCATAGGGTAATCTATACCGAAAGGAATAACCTCGTGCTTGGAATTGACGTGCTGAACACTTTCACAGCGACAGATATGTGGTTCAATAAGGATGCTGAAGAAAACAGATTCAGGACTAAGTTTTACATGGGTGCTAACTATGTGCATAACAAGCTCATGGCAGTAGCCTATTAAGGAGGTAATCATGAAAAAGGAAATTTCAGGAATAATCATACTTCTGGTGGTGGCCGCTCTGACGGCCATCGCCGGGGAGTATCTTGCCGGAACCGGTATATCTATGGCCGCCATTGCAGTTTTTGCAAGGGTTTGCTCCAAGAATGTGGCCGGAAACTCGGCAGTGTATATCACCGAGGCCGCTAACCTCACAGCCGTAACCGTGTCATCAGACGAAATCACCGCTGCGCTGACAATGAACGGGGCCACAACCTTTAAGAAGATAGGTGCTGACATTGACAGCATCAGGAGGGTTGAGGAGGAGGAAGGCATGGGGGCTAATATTAAGATCACCCACCGCATCGAGATGAAGTTCTCGAAAGCCTCGAAGGAACTCAACACCCTGCGCACTGCGCTGCATAATGCCTCACCGTGTGGCCTCATAGCTATCGTTACTGATGGCAATGGACGCTCGTGGCTTGTAGGCTGGAACCAGTCGGACACCAACACCAGGGGGTTGAAATATCGCAGCGGCAACCTTGATTCAGGTGTTGAGCCTGCACAGGAGGATGGTAACGTGCTTTCGATGGTGCTTGAGGGTACCAGCGGTTACACGGCGATACCGTTTGATGCTACCATTGGAGCCACCATAACCGGCGGTACTGCTGCCTTTATAGCTTACACATAATGTATAAGTTCAAAAAAGGCCATGAAACAGGGAGTACCTCCATATATGTTGGAGGTATGTCCCTTACCATCATTCACGAATTCGCAACTCAGGAGCAGATGAAGATGCTGTTTGAGGCCGGTTGCGAGGTAGTAGTGAAAGAGAAGGACAAAAAGGAATAACCGGAGGGGGGATCATCCCCCTCCCTAATTCTTTCACATGGAGGCAAAAAAAGAAATATGCGCTGCTAATGCCGCAGTCATTCGCTATAATGATGACTATGTAAAGAGGCCGATCATTGATGAGACATTCAGGGTATTGAATGTCATTGAATTTGGCCTCGATAATCTATTCCCCCAATCCCTTGCTCTTATCTCCCGCATGGCACCGAATCACAGGGGGGTAATCAATTCAAAGGTGCGCTATTGTAAGGGAGCAGGGATAGCCAGTGATGACACTGTTTTTGAAAAGTGGGCAGGCAGGGTAAATAACACCGGTGAGGCCTTTGACTGTGTTATTGAAAAGCTGCTTCGTGATGAGTTTGTTTTTGGCAACAAGTATATTGAGATAATTATCGACCGGGGTCGAACAGGGTTTGCGATCTCGCACGTTGACGCTACCACCGTCCGGCTGCACAAAGATTTGCAGTCAGTAATCATTAACCCCGACTGGCGGGATTCGCTCAGGAAAAACGACAGGGTTTATCCCCTGTATCCAGTGTTTGAAAAGATAGACGGAGCGATGCGCAGCATCATGCACGTCAAAGAATATGAGCCTGAGTATTACAATTACGGGCTTCCGGCATACATCGCCGGTAAAACAGCCGCTATGATCGACTGGAAGTCGTCACAGTGGAACCTCACAAAGATAGAGAAGGCATTTAACATCTCCGGCATAATCTTCATCCCTGTTAAGGATTCTGAAGAGAGTGCAAAGGTGATGAACTACATAAAGAATAACTACACCGGGGCAGAGGCCCGAGACACCACCCTTGTTATCACTAAGTCGCGGGCAACCGAAGGTCAGAAGGCGGAAGAGGTGCAGGTAATTGAGGCCGGGAAGCAGATGACGGGTGACTGGGAGTCATTACGGAGTGCCAACCTTAACGACCTCATCGTTGCGCATTCATGGTACCGATCACTATCGGGCATTGCCGATAACACCGGCTTTGACACGAAAAGGATTTTAAACGAGTATGCCATTGCGCTCGCAACCGTAATACAGCCAGTTCAGGAGCGTTATAAGTCGATGATAACGAAGTTATACAGTGACATCCTGCGCAAAGATATTGATTTTGACTTTATCAACCGCCCGCCTGTTGATGACGGCAAGGGTTACTATATATGGGAAATCAGGAAGATGAAGGGTTTGGATTATGACGAAAACGACCCGGAACAGAATAAAATTGTAATGTCATGATAATCACGGCAAGCGAAGTAAAAGGGATAGCATTCACGAGGGTAGTCGCTGACTACCTGATACCCGATTCACTTATCGAGGTAGCGCAGGAGAAACACATCCGCCCTGTCCTTGGTGATGATTTATATGATGACGTGGTTGACAATCCCGGAGATCACACCGCCCTTTTAGTATATATCAAAAAGGCCCTTGCCTGGTTCGTGAAATTCTACTGCCTGCCTTCGATTTACGTTGACCTTTCAACCACCGGCGTTAAGAAAGTTGACACGCAGGGGACGAGCGAAGGCTCGGAGGACAACCTTGGCAGCCTACAGCAGCAGGCGTTAACGGCCGCTAATTCGCACATTGATTCACTGAAGAGATACCTGAAGAATAATAATTACCCTCTGTGGGTGCGACCACGGGGTAACAATGTCGAGGTTATCGGAGGGATGGTATTTGACAAGCACAACTATGATTATTGTTGCGACAGAGATGAATAACTTGTAAAACAGACATAACCATGAATGAGTTAAAAAAATTAGCAGGAGGCAGCCGTCAGGAGCTTGTAGTCGGCAGCACAAAATACAACATCCCTTCGGGATTTGCGGCCTATGCCCTGCGGGTAAGGGTTGATGAAACCAATATAGCCGCCATTGAGGAGGTTAGATCAAAAGGGGCGGAAGCGGTAGAGGTTACCGATAAATCTTGGCAGGGTGAGGATTTGATGTCAGGAGAAGAGATATTCTTCGAGCATCCGATTCGAAGTATCACCCTAACCAATGCGACAGATAGCATATTTTTGTATCTTAGACCTTATCTGTAACAGCTATGCCGAGGATTGGATTAGGCATAGGCATAGGCATAGGCTCCCGTGGCGGGGCGAGCTGGACTCCACAAAATATA
>CAYUOS010000167.1:0-6112 GCA_964446435.1 uncultured Rikenellaceae bacterium
GGGCATGCCTATGGGATATTTACCGACCAAACTGAGGTTTTCCATTTCGGCATTGACCGTATTTCGAAGCATGACATCTGCTATGCTCATGGCAAGGGAATGAAAATCAAGCTGGTGGCACATGTTGCAAAGAGTGGCAATGATGCCGTTACCGGCTTTGTGATGCCTGCTTTCGTCAAACCGTCAGACAACCTCTACCATGTAAACAATGAGTACAACGGCGTGGTGGCAGAGGCGGCATTTGCCGAGCGTCAGTTCTTCTATGGCAAGGGGGCTGGCGGCCATGCCACGGGCTGTGCCGTGCTGTCAGACATCTCGGCCTCATCGTATGGCTACCGGTATGAGTATAAGAAGAGGAACCAGGGGGTGGTTAAACGGTTTGCCAGCGATCAGCGCATTGAGATCTATCTGAGGTACAACCGGGAAGAAGAGAGGCGTTTATTTGGATTTGAGGAGGTAACGGAATACTTTTGCGGTACTGACTATAAATATGTGAGGGGAGTGGTAAACCTTGCGACCCTGCTTGAAAACAGGGAACAAATAAGCCGCACCGATGTTTTTATGGTTAACACGGGAAGGCGGGTGACGCCCCCGGCCAACAGGAACGGATCATCCGGAACGTACATTAAATCAGAAGCTGAAAAAGTTGAAGAGACCACTTGAAGAACTTCTCAGGGAAAGGATAGTAATCCTTGACGGTGCCATGGGCACCATGATACAGAGGCACTCACTCTCGGAGGAGGATTTCCGTGGTGAACGTTTCTCAGCGCACCCGGTTTCGCTGAAGGGTAACAACGACCTGCTGACACTTACCAGGCCCGACATCATTGAGGATATTCATCTTGATTACCTCAGGGCAGGAGCCTCGATAATCAGCACCAACACCTTCAATTCCAACGCCATATCGATGGCCGATTACGATATGGTTCCGCTGGCATATGAACTGAATTTCGAATCGGCCCGACTTGCTGCCCGAGCCATTGAGAAGTATATTGCCGGAGGGGGCGCACCTGACTGCTATGTGGCAGGTTCTGTGGGCCCGACAAACCGCACTGCCTCGATGTCACCCGATGTGAACGATCCCGGGTTCAGGGCGGTCACCTTCGATGAGCTCAGGGAGGCCTACCGCGAACAGATAAGGGGATTGATAGACGGTGGTGCCGATATCCTGCTGATTGAGACCGTATTTGATGTTCTCAACTGCAAGGCAGCCCTCTATGCGGCATCGGAACTGTTTGATGAAAGTGGCAGGCATCTCCCGGTGATGGTTTCAGGAACGATAACCGATGCCAGCGGCCGTACCTTAACAGGTCAGACGTTGGCGGCATTTGTGGTCTCTGTATCGCACTTTCCGCTGCTGAGTTTAGGACTGAACTGTGCCCTGGGGGCAATTCAGCTTGAGCCATTTGTAGAGGAGCTTGCATCGCTGACGCCATTTAACACTTCGGTGCACCCCAATGCAGGACTGCCAAATCAGTTCGGAGGTTACGACGACACCGCAGCCTACATGGCAGGCATTACCGGCAAGTTCATGCGCGAAGGGTGGGTCAACATCATAGGAGGGTGCTGCGGTACCACTCCCGAACATATAAAGGCTATAGCCGCAGAGGCAGCAAGATATAAACCCCGCGTGCTTCCCGGGGTAAGTCGCTATACACGTTTGTCGGGTCTCGAGGCGCTGGTGATAACGCCGGATACCAATTTCGTTAATATTGGTGAGCGGACAAACGTATCAGGATCGACACGCTTTGCAAGACTGATAAGAGAGGAGAAGTACACCGAAGCCCTCAACGTTGCCCGCAGTCAGGTGGAGGGAGGAGCGCAGGTGATAGACATCTGCATGGACGAGGCACTGCTTGATGCCGAAAAGGCGATGGTGCGGTTTGTGAACCTCATTATGGCAGAACCTGATATTGCCAGGGTGCCGCTGATGCCCGATTCATCGAAGTTCAGCGTAATTGAGGCGGCTTTGAAGTGCATACAGGGTAAGGCAGTGGTGAACTCGATATCGCTGAAGGAAGGGGAAAAGGTGTTCATTGACGAGGCAACCACCATAAGGCGCTACGGGGCTGCAGTGGTGGTTATGCTCTTTGACGAAAAGGGCCAGGCCGACACATTTGAGAGACGCATAGAGGTTGCCGAAAGGGCATACCGTCTGCTGACAGAAAAAGCCGGGTTCCCTCCCGAGGATATAATATTCGACCCGAACGTCCTTGCCGTGGCAACAGGGATGGAGGAGCATGCAAACTATGCCGTTGACTTTTTCAGGGCTGCGGAATGGATTAAGAAAAATCTTCCCCATGCTAAGATCAGCGGAGGGGTCAGCAACCTCTCCTTCTCTTTCAGGGGCAACAACACGGTGAGGGAGGCAATGCACTCGGTGTTTCTCTACCACGCCATAAGGTCGGGTATGGATATGGGGATTGTCAATCCCGAGATGCTTCAGGTCTATACCGACATCGAGCCGGCTCTTCTTGATCTGGTTACAGATGTGATTCTGAACAGACGAAAGGATGCCACCGAGAGGCTTGTAATCTATGCCTCGGGAATCAAGGATAAGGGCGCTGCAAAGGAGGCTGCCGTACAGGAGTGGAGGTCTATGCCTGTTGAGGAGAGGATAAAGCATGCGCTGATAAAGGGTATCGATGAGCATATCGAGACTGACCTGGCTGAGGCGAGGCCACTCTTTCCATTCGCGATGAACCTGATTGAGGGCCCGCTGATGGATGGCATGGATGAGGTGGGCGAACTGTTTGGCTCGGGACGGATGTTCCTGCCGCAGGTGGTGCGCAGCGCCAGAGTGATGAAAAAGGCGGTGGCATGGCTGACTCCATATATTGAGCAGGAGAATGCCGGAAGATCATCGTCAAAGGCAGGCAGGGTGCTGATGGCAACCGTAAAGGGTGACGTTCACGATATAGGAAAGAACATTGTAGGGGTGGTACTTGCCTGCAACAACTACGAGGTGATCGACCTTGGGGTTATGGTTCCGGCAGAGACCATTATTGACAGGGCCATTGAGGAGGCTGTCGACTACATCGGTCTGAGCGGACTGATTACACCTTCGCTCGAGGAGATGGTGCACGTGGCAGCAGCCATGGAGAAGAGGGGTATCAGGCTGCCGCTGCTGATCGGCGGGGCTACGACCTCTGAGGTACATACCGCGGTTAAGATAGAGCCTGCATTCTCGTGGCCCGTTGTTCATGTCAAGGATGCCTCGCGTGCCGTGAACGTGCTGACAGGACTGAACGACAGTTCGTACCGGAGGTTCGTGAGGGAGAAGTACCGTGAACTGAGGGAGAAGCACTATGCCAAAGTCGGAGAGCGGAGGCTGCTCTCACTGGAGGAGGCCAGGGCCAACAGGCTGACAGCATCATGGAGCCGCGAGCATATCGAAGTGCCGGCTGTGTGTGACGTGGTTACCCTCAAAATGAGCGTTGAGGAGTTGACTCCATATATCGACTGGACATTCTTCTTCTTCGCATGGAAGATAAATGGCCGTTATCCGGCCGTTTTCGACGATCCGGTGAAGGGGCCCGAGGCCCGCAGGCTCTATGACGACGCTGTCAGACAGCTTGGTGACGTTGCCTCGAAGAGACTTATTGAGATCAGCGGCGTTGCAGGGATCTTTCCTGCCGCCTCGAAGGGCGATGATGTAGTTATCTATAATGACAATGAACGCACTTCGGTGAGGAAGGTGCTTTACTTTCTGAGGAACCAGGAGATCAAGGAGAAGGGTAAGCCTAACCTCTGCCTCAGCGACTTCGTGGCTCCGGCATCGGAGGGCATTACCGATTACACGGGACTCTTCGCTGTAAAGGCCGATATTACTGAGGAAGGGGTCGATCACACCAGGGGTGACGACTATGAGACAATAATAATGAGAATTCTCTCAGACCGGCTGGCCGAGGCTGCCGCTGAGTTCCTGCATGAGAAGGTGAGGCGCGAATACTGGGGTTATGCTCCTGACGAGGCGCTTACCCCGGCCGGGCTTTTCAAACTCGAGTACAGGGGCATAAGGCCTGCGCCAGGGTACCCGGCCTGTCCTGATCATACCGAAAAGGGATCGATCTTCGAGCTTCTTGATGCCACTAACCGCATCGGGATATCTCTCACTGAGAACTACTCCATGGTTCCCCCTTCGTCGGTATGCGGATATATTTTCAACCACCCCGCCTCAGTCTATTTCAACGTGGGAACCATTGGCGGGGATCAGTTGAGCGACTATGCAGCCAGGAAGGGGATGACGCGCGATGAGGCAGCCGGATGGTTGTCGGAAAACATTTAGAGATGAGTGAGATGACAGTAACAGATATAATCAGGAACGCCAGGCGGCCGCTGTTCACGTTCGAGCTGCTGCCACCGCTGAAGGGACACAGCATCGATCGTATTTATACCGCTATTGACAGGCTGATTGAGTTTGAACCGGCATACATTAACTTTACTACCCATGCCAACGAAGCGGTGCTGACAGAGAGGCCCGACGGTCTGCTCGAGAAGAGGCTGCTGCGCAAGAGGCCGGGCACCATCGCGCTGTCGGCGGCGGTGAAGTACAAGTATGATATTACTGTTGTGCCTCATGTGCTTTGCGGGGGATTCACCAGGGAGGAGACCGAGAATGTACTGATTGAGATGAACTTCCTGGGCATTCATGATGTGCTGGCGCTGAGGGGTGATCCGCCAAAAGGGAGCAGGGTGTTCATTCCCGAGAAGGATGGCCACCGCTACACATCTGAACTGGTTGCACAGATCTCTGCCATGAACCGCGGCGAGTATCTCGACAAATCACTGAAGGAGACTACCCCCACATCGTTCTGTATCGGCGTGGCGGGTTATCCTGAGAAGCACGTTGAGGCCCCGAATATGGAGACCGACATCGCCAACCTCAGGAAGAAGGTCGATGCCGGTGCGTCGTACATAGTTACCCAGATGTTTTTTGACAATGCGAAGTTCTTTGCCTTTCGCGATGCTGTTGCAGCTGCAGGTATTGAAGTTCCTGTAATACCAGGCATCAAGCCGGTGTCGGCAATGAACGACCTGTCGCTGCTGCCGCAGACCTTCCATATCGACATGCCTGATGCTCTTGTCAGGGAGTTGCAGAAGTGCTCGGGTGACGAGCAGGCCCGTGAAGTGGGTGTTGAGTGGACAACCGCTCAGTCGAAGGAGCTGCTGGCTGCCGGTGTGCCGGGCATACACTACTACACCCTCGGCCGGTCAGACAATATTGCCCGGATTGTCAGGGCTACCTTTTAGGGAGACTTAGTCGGGGTCTTTTGCCAGGCTCCATCCGAAACTGAAACCCAGGTGGTTGAATGCCAGACCTGTTTGTTTCAGATTGCTTGTTGGAAATGCACCGTAGATCCTGAACATCATCCTGTTTCGTTCAAGAGGCTGGTATCTGAGTCCGGCTAAAGGGTAAAGTATATATTTTCTGTCAGCACTGTTGAAGATTCTGCTACCGGCCAGTCCCGATTCAATGAATAATTTTCTTTTTCTATCGATGCTGATACCGGCCATGATATGGTGTGGTATCAGTAACAGCCTGTCGCCCAGAAGCAACGGGTCTTCTGAGCCCGAATCAAGCCAGTTGACTGGTACGAGGATATTGCGGAAATCGAGTCCTAATCCTAAACTTCCTGCCAGCATCAGATTGTCTCTGATGAAAAATGTTCTTTCCATATTCAGGGAGAGAGTAATCTGTGGATAATCCCTTAGTGTCTGCCGGCGGGCGGCATTGCCTCCGGCATTGAACCAAAAGTTAAGCCATGGTCTTTCTTCTTCTTCCGGGTTTGTTGCGCAGCTTGTTGAGCCCAGGGAATCAGGTACCTGTAGCAGCAGGCAAATGAGGGATAATATCAAAGGTAACCTTGTCATGATGCTGTTTCCAGGATTGGGAATGTAAAAATATCAAAAACAAATTTAAAATTAAAAAAGGTATTCTGCTTTGACTATATAGTGCTATTGCACCCCCCTTTTGTTGCGGCGGCAAGAGAGAGTCATTCATTATAACCCCTTTAGGGGTTGAATAACAATAGCTTATGAGGCACCCCCCCCTTTTTTTGTTGCGGCGGCAAGAGAGAGTCATTCATTATAACCCCTTTAGGGGTTGAAT
>CAYUOS010000168.1:0-5985 GCA_964446435.1 uncultured Rikenellaceae bacterium
TGCCCATTGCCGCTGCCATGCCCTCGAGGACCCTTCCGGGTGCATGCCTCCAGATCCAGGGTATGCTGCCCGGCCCCAGGGTAATGCCCAGGAATGTAGGGAAGGCATTGCTGTACTGTACCCCTCCGAGGAGGTTGCGCCAGGTGCATATCTGCTGGCCGTCGACACGCATGTTGACCCCTTCAGCCGAGGGACCGCCGAATGAACCGTCCTGCAACCAGCCGCTGTAACATTCAATCGGCATGAAGGGTGCGACGTATGAGCCGCCATTCAGGAAACCCATGCTGCTGTAGTTACCGGTGCGGCGCGCAATGGCCTCCTGCTGGAGCCAGGTATTGCCTCCCTCATGGAACCAGGCGGCCTGCTTTACCCCTGGCATGTCAGCAAGGATCGAATGAATGCCTTCGTGAACAACCGCATCTCTCTGAAAATTCCTGTCGCTGTAGGTGCATGCAGGATCGAAAGAGTAGACCGGGTAATACGAGATGAGGACCATCGGCCAGTTCTGACCCTGATAATTGATGCTACTCTGCCAGCCTCCGAGTGCTGTATTCGACGCGTTGTCGGTACACAGACCTGACCCGTACAGGTATATGGCGCTGCGGTATCCGCTTCTTGCCCGCTTGTCGGGAGGCCATCCCATAACATCCCTGAAGTAGGCGAACTCCTGGTTCATGTAGTTGAGCATCGGAGTGATCGCAGCCGGGGTGACCAGCGGATTGGCATTGGCACCCCATTTGAATGTCCACCATCCCGATGACATTGTTCCCACCACCCCAGCGCAGTCATTCAGATCCTGCGTTGGCTCAGTGATGGTTGGGTATTCATCCCTGAAATTGTAATTGATCACAGGGTCATACTGAGGCCATTCATAAGGAGTTGCCGGATCAGGATTGCTCCTTACCGTCAGGTGAAACAATGATGTCGACTGGGCTCCGCAACTATTGAGATAAGTTACTGTATAGGTTCCTGAATTTTGTACCAGGAGATCTGTCCGCGTTAGCTCTCTGCCCGTGGCGGTGAATCCGGCCGGTCCCGACCAGAACCATGATCCTCCCTCCACATGGGCAGGACTGAAGGTTGCCTGCTCCCCTGCAATTACATTGACTGTATTGCCCGCGACTATGTTTCCTGTGTTGTCCTTTACAAACGGGGTTATGGCTGTCGGGGCGCACGGACCGCTTTCGATGCCGAAAACCCTCCATTCGAGTATTCCCGTGGCCATCGGGCTCTTCATGTATATTCTTATGCGCGATGTCTGCAGGTTCAGTTTAAGAGAGTTATAGGTATTCAGGGCTGTCCCGATAGCGCCTGCCTTTATCCAGGCCACACCATTCCAGTACTCGATTCGTGCCTCGTCGGGCTGCCTTATACCCTGACCGTCAGCCCACCAGTAAACAGAGGTGGAGGTAAGATTCTTCGCAAGGGGCCATTCATACTGCACCCAGTTGAAGGTTCCATAGTAATCTTCACCCCGCCAGTTACCGTACGCACCATTAGACTTGTCAGACGAGCTGACAGGATTATATCCGTCATTTACGGCTGAAAGTGTCTCCCAGGAAGAGACGTGTGAGGTGGTAACAACCGCCGACAATGCCAGGTTTGTCGTATCAGGAGCACCTTGTGCATTGCCATGCCTGAGGCAGACAGACAGCAGAATTACCATCATAAACTTAACAATCAGGGTAATTCGGTTTCTTCTTCTCACAGGCTCCCCGGGAAGCCACTCAATAATTCGCAGTTCTGGCATACTAATAATGTATAAATGTCAATTCTACCAAGACGGGGGAAGTACAAGTGTAAATTTAACGCTTTTTCCATAACAAAAGTTAGAGCGATCTAAAAAAACAGAAGATTGCCGCCTATGGCTTCGCCATGGCGGCGGACTTCCATGGGGGCGACAATGAAACAGAAAAAGGCCCTTACCAGGCTATAGCACTGATATACAACAAGGGAGAAGATTGCCGCCTATGGCTTCGCCATGGCGGCGGACTTCCATGGGGGCGACAATGAAACAGAAAAAGGCCCTGCAATGCTTTGCATTGCCCAGGTTTTTGTTTTTCATTAAGCTTATGCCAGCAAGCTGTCAACGCTTCTGAAAAACAAAAACCCTGTTGCTTTCGCAACAGGGCCTTTTTCTTGTTTCGTCGGGGTGAGAAGACTCGAACTTCCGACCCCTTGCACCCCATGCAAGTGCGCTAGCCAACTGCGCCACACCCCGATACTGAATTGCAGTGCAATTCAATGGCGCAAAAGTAATCATTTATTCGTTTCTTCCAAACAACACCTGGATTGAGTTTAAGTTTTGGCAGACCAACAATCCTGTCTGTTTCCAATCCACTTTTTTTGTACTTTTGCGTTTTTGCCCGGACTTTTTAACCGGGCAGGCGTCAGACAGGAAACAATCTCTAACCATACATAGTTATGAATCTTTTCAAACCACTGAACATAGAAGACGACAAGGGCAGCAAGGAAACTTCAGCAAGTGAAAGAGTAAAATGCCTGATAATAGGCTCCGGACCAGCAGGTTACACTGCTGCAATATATGCCTCCAGGGCAAACCTATATCCGGTTCTATACACGGGTCTGCAGATGGGTGGACAGCTTACTACGACAACAGAAGTTGACAACTTCCCGGGTTATCCGAACGGGGTGACAGGTCCTGAGATGATGGAGGACCTTAAAAAGCAGGCTGAAAGATTCGGAACAGATGTGCGGTTCGGAATCGCCACAAAAGTTGATTTCACCGGACCTTTGCACAAGGTAATAATTGATGACAACACAGAGATACTTGCCGATACTGTAATAATATCCACCGGAGCCACGGCAAAGTATCTTGGACTGGAAGCTGAAACAAGGTACGCAGGCATGGGAGTATCTGCCTGTGCCACATGCGATGGGTTCTTTTATCGGGGCAAAGACGTCGCCGTGGTGGGTGGCGGTGATACCGCCTGCGAAGAGGCATCCTACCTTGCAGGCCTCTGCAACAAGGTTTACATGATTGTCAGAAGAGACGAGCTGAGGGCTTCAAAGGCAATGCAGCACAGGGTATTCAATACGCCCAACATTGAAATACTCTGGAAGCACCAGACAATCGACCTCTTCGGAGAGAACGGCGTCGAGGGTGCAATACTTGTCCGTGAAAAGGGAACTCCCCATGAAAAGGAAGTACGAATAAAGATCGACGGATTCTTCCTGGCAATAGGACACACACCAAACTCTGATGTCTTCAGTGATTTCATCGAAACCGATGCAGCAGGTTATATCAAGACTGTTCCCGGCACTACCAGAACGAATATACCCGGTGTCTTTGCAGCAGGCGATATACAGGATCCACACTACAGGCAGGCTGTCACGGCAGCCGGATCAGGCTGCATGGCAGCAATAGATGCAGAGAGGTACCTATCATCAAGACAGTAAAAATATCAGGTTAGCTTAAATGGGACAGAACGGCTATTGTCGGAAATGGTCCTATAATATTATTGGCTTCTAACGACCGCTAAGAGCAAACGACTTCACCTCGGCAGCTATGAACCCGAATGAAGCCCACGATCCGGCGCTGAATATCCTGTCAAAATACTCCCGGGCTGTAACCGTATCATTCATCTCATAGAGATACCAGTTGCCCATGCCATAAAGCATCGCATCATTCATAATGTCTGAATAGTCTCCACCGGTAAGCTCCTCAATAGTTATTTCACCCTTGTAGAATAGACATAACTTATGATAGGCCTGGTTTTCAATTATATGCATATCACTATTAACCGGTTCAAGTGCAGCTACAGCTTCCTCCTCACGGCCCAGTTCCCTTAGTGTCATATAAACCCAGTGAAGGGTCGCAACATTCATGTCATCATTGACAGATAGTGACAGATCGCTGGTCCATGCATCAAGCGCTTTCTCAAGCTCTCCCTTCAGATACCATCCAAGCCCAAGATGATAGAAGATATTCGATTTGAGTGTACTTACCGGTATATTGAACTTGTTGGGCATACCATCAGGTTCAATCTCATCTGGCTCAAATGCCATCATTAGTCCGGCCCTCTCAAGATCGTTGACCGCCCTGGTGAAATCCCTTATCGATATGTAGCGGTGGCCACGGTGCCTCAACATCCTGGCATCAGCCGGGTGCTTTCTTATACCAAGTGAGAATATCCTTATAGCATCCCGGTATCTTCCTGTATATGCCGTCCATCGACCATACCATATAATTTTGTCTGCATTATTGCGGTCTGCCTTCCACTCCTTCTGGGCCATGGTATACCTCTCCTTCACCGACGGGCTTGGTTCTGACCTGAGAAGAGGCTGACCGGAGACTGAAACCGCCTCAGCACCCTTAGGCACTTTTGGCAGCCAGCGCCTGCCCGTATGGTTAGTGTCACACGCATTGCATAATAGCAGTGACAAAGTCAGGAAAAGGATAGACTTTTTCATAAGAATATGAGTTGTTTTCAGCATCTAAAAATATTAAATTATTTGCCAGGATAACAGAATTATCCTGAAACAATTGATGAATGTAAACATGCATTCATAGTTAAACATTCCACTTACAGTTATTTAGATTTGTTATATATATTACATTTCGTTCGAAAAATAGCATTTATGACATATTTTTGATCATAATTTGTAGCCATGTCAGATAAAAGTACATCTTTAAGTAATTCATTATCTTCAGATAAAGAACGCATAATCGCACTCGAAAAGGCCTTATCGGAAAGTGAAGAACGATTTCGTGCCTTCTATGAAAAGGTTCCCCTGGGATATCAGTCGCTTGACGAGAATGGCTTCATTTTAGAAGTAAATGAAACATGGCTGGAGACACTCGGATATAACAGAGATGAGGTCAAAGGCAGATGGTTTGGAAATTTTCTGGCTGATGATCAGGTTGAAGTATTTAGGCAACGCTTTCCCCAGTTCAAGAAACAGGGAAAGATACATTCTGAATTTCTTATGAAGCACAAAAACGGAAGGACCCGTTATCTAATATTTGATGGCAGAATAGGTCACAAATCTGACGGGTCTTTTGACCGGACACACTGCATCCTTCAGGATATTACAGAGAATAAAGCCAGTGAGGAAAAATTCAAGTATATTTTCGAATCTTCAAATGCCGGCAAGTCGATAACAAATATCGATGGCAGACTTAATGTAAATGAAGCATTTGCCAGAATGCTTGGATATAGCAAGGAAGAACTGTCAGCTAAAACCTGGAAAGAGCTTACTCCAAAAGAAGAAATACCATATATTGAACAATTACTTAAGCCCCTGCTCAATGGGGAACAGGATTCCGGAAGATTCATAAAGAGGTATATCAGGAAAAATGGAGAAGTAATATGGTGTGATGTAAGCGTATCTGTCAGGAGGGACTTTAACGGAATGCCATTGCATTACATAACAACTGTTATTGACATTACTGAGCAGAGGCGAAATGAAGAAATACTCAAAGAGAGTGAAACAAGATTCAGAACTCTAGTCGAATCAGCTCCGGTAGGCATTATTATTTCTGACGTTAATGAAAAAACCACATTCGCGAACAGAAAGTTCACAGAGATATTCGGATATACAATCAAGGACGTTGCTTCTGTGACAGAATGGTGGCAACTGGCATACCCCGATCCGATTTACAGAACAGAAATGCAGAGAAGATGGTCAGAGGTGATGAATAATCAAAAAGATTACAACGGCAATTGCGTTTCTGCTCCGATGGAATGCAAGGTCAGGTGCAGTGACGGTACTACCAGGATTGTAACAATTGATGTAGTTACAGCCGGAGATATGAATATTGTAACGTTTATTGATATTACAGGGCTGAAAGAAGCTGAAGAGAAAATCTTGATGAATAAAGTTTTTATGGAGACCATTCTGGATAATATCCCAATTGGAGTAGCAGTTAATTCGGTTTTTCCTGATGTCAGGGCCGTATACATAAATGATACTTTTGCGAGAATATACAGGGTAGAAAAAGAAAAGCTGACAGAACCTGAC
>CAYUOS010000169.1:0-5901 GCA_964446435.1 uncultured Rikenellaceae bacterium
CTAACGCCAGGGGATTAACGATTGCCGAATTTGCCGCATCAGCCGGAGTGGAGATGCAGATACTCGGACTGGTACGCGACAATATAAGGATACATGCACCCGAAACCGATGAAAAACTTAAGGTAAAGGATATAATCATAATCGAAACTGACGCTGATGAACTCAATGCTATTGTCAAAGAGACGGGCGTTAAGCTTGTTGGTGGCAGAAAGTTCAGGAAAGATGCCGAGGGTTCACAGAATATTGCCATTACCGAAGCAGTAGTTATGGCCGATTCCTCGCTGATAGGAAGATCAGTGTCAGAGATAATGCTCAGAAGAAGGTACGGTATAAACCTTCTTGCCGTTGCCAGAAAGGAGGAGAGAATACATCGCAGGCTCCCGAAGATCATTTTCCGTAACGGAGACGTTCTGTTGCTCCAGGGCCGCGAACACATGCTTGATGAAACCATTGTGTCTCTCGGATGTCTTCCTCTTGCTCCCAGAGGGCTGAGAATTGATTACAAAACAAAGATCCCTCTTGCGCTTTCAATCTTCATAGCTTCAATCATCGCCGTGGTAACAGGTCTTCTGCCGGTGCAGGTGGCATTCACAATAGCAGCTGTGACCATGGTACTGGCAGGGGTTTTACCAATCAAGCAGGTCTATACCAGCATTGACTGGCCGGTGATAATTCTTCTGGGGGCTATGATACCGGTGGGGATTGCACTCGAAACATCCGGCGGTGCCGAAATAATTGCATCACTTGCACTTAACCTGGGAGACTCGGTTCCAGGCTGGGCAATCATTGCCATTGTGATGATAGTCACAATGTTTCTTTCTGACATTATCAATAACGCAGCGACTGTGGTAATAATGGCACCTGTGGCAATCGGCGTGGCAAAAGGACTCGGCTTTTCTGTTGACCCTTTCCTGATGGCTGTGGCTATAGGTGGTTCAAGCGCATTCCTTACCCCGATAGGACACCAGTCAAATACTCTTGTTATGGGACCCGGGGGCTACAAGTTTACTGACTACTGGCGAATGGGTCTCCCCCTCGAGCTGATCCTCATCGCTGTCTCCGTACCCCTCCTGCTTTTGGTCTTTCCTCTCTAACCCTATAGTTCGCTTTTGTCAGTGAAGGCAATCCTGACTCTATGACTTTATGAACTCAATTAAACCACACTCGCGCCTATCTCAAAATGAGGCGCATTGTTGATGGTCTTCTTCACCGCACAGAGGCTGGCAACATTTATCATGGCATCCTTGTACTTCTCGGGAAAGTCAGCGGGCACCTTTATGTCAAGCCTGATAACGGCCGGAAGCCTTCGCTCTGGATCAATCTCCATCGACTGAACTATTTTCATGCCTTCTGTTGAAATGCCCCTCTGGTCACAAAACGACTTGACATAAATGCCGGCACATGTGCCTATGGAAGCAAGAAACAGATCGTAGGGCGCTGGAGCGGTATTTGTTCCTCCACTCTGTATGGGCTGATCTGTCCTGATTGTGTGTCCGTTCAAATGCGCAGTGATTACCTTCCCGCCATCAAATGTGATTTCCATGATTGTTGAATTTTATAGATATATTTATATATGTTTATAATTTTCGATATTACTATAACAACCCAACCCCAAAGAAGTTTAACCGCAACCAACCTGTCCCTCTACTTCACTCTTAATCAGCCTTTGTGCCAATCAACGCATTATCAAAACCCTCGAATTACAACTTTTTCCTATTGCCCTATACCTCAATACCCATCACCTCATTACCCCCCTGAACTACCTCCCTTAGCCTCTGTTCAGCCTCAGCCAGTATCTCATCAGCGTCTCTGCCGGCTGGCTCAATGGGAGGCAGTGCAGTATACTCAAGCGAGACAAATGCTGCCGGAAGTTTGGTTTTATCAGGAGTAATAGTGTGGTTACCCTTTATCGCAAATGGTACGATAACAGCTTCAGGGACAGCCTTCAGCAGTGAGGCAAAGCCGGCAGCCCTGAACCTGCGCACCACACCGTCCCTGCTTCTTGTACCTTCAGGGAAGATGCATGCTGAATAGTTATTGGCGCTGATGAATTCTCCCAGCCTGATAATCTCCTTCACCGATTGCAGCCTGTTCGAGCGATCGATGAGCACCGACCCCCCGTGCCTCAGATTGTATGATATGCTGGGGATAAACCTCCCAAGCGACTTCTTCGAAATGAACTTAGGATGGTGCTTCCTGAATCCCCACACAACAGGAGGTATGTCAAAGGCACTCTGATGGTTTGAGACGATGATAACGGGTCTTCCTGAAGGTACGGTGTCAAAACCTCTGAACACGATTCCGGCTCCCAGCAGATGGAGGCTCCTCATTAACAGCAGGTTCAGTATATCGACAGACTTCTTGTGGGCCTCATACCCTCCGAGCCGTCGGCTGATAACCTGAACGGGATGAAAGACCCCGAGCAGCAATCCGAAAGTGAAATAGAACGGAATCGCCAGAATGGCCCCTGCAATGCGTGACAATATGTACCTGAATCTCATCTTAGCCATTAATCTATTTCGCAGAAACGGATGATGCACCAAGACGTTTCTGCACACTTGCCTTCCTGAAAATTCCCTGCGCCCTCAGCGGGTCTCCGTCGTTGGGCTCCGGCCTGATATCAAGTATGGCAGCCACAATATTATATATGTCAACATTATGCAACTCATCATGCACATGGCGCTTTCGGAAAGAAGGCCCCGTAGCGTAGAAGATTGCATGCATGTCGCTGTTGCGTGGATCATAACCATGCGTGCCGCCGGTATAGGAAGAACTACTGGCTCTCATCCCGATGCTCCAGCCGCTGTCGGCCACGACAACAATGTCGGGTATCCTGATATGATTGCGGTAATGCAGATGTTCAGGTACACTGTCGCGATGCCATGCCCTTACCCCTTCAACTGCGTTAAGGTCTGCAAGTGCTGTCTCAATGTAGTCATCAACCAGGTCCATGTTATAAGTCGGATTGCCCCCCAGCGAAATTATGATCTTATCCTGGGGTATAATGGCAGCCAGGTTAACGTACATCTCCGGCGACAACTGGCCCATGCCATGGTCTGAGAGTACAATAAGGTTGATTTTTCGTGCTATTGGCAGCAACTCAAGCTTTTTTACCAGCACGCCCAGCAGGCTGTCGACATGCTCAACCATCATGCCTGTTCTCTCCGAAACCGGACCAGCACTGTGAGCCACGCCGTCGGGTTCCTCGTAATAGAGTGTTACAAACCTCGGCCTGCGTTCCTTTTCGTAGCCCAGCCATTTCACAACACTGTCTATCCTTGCAGCAAAGGGCACCGAATCGTCGAACCGTTTCCAGTATGTGGGCTGTATTCCCTTAATCGGAGCCTCCGACCCTACCCAGTAGAATGAACCGGTTATCAGTCCCTGCTTCGAAGCCGTCACCCAAATCGGTTCCCCCCCGTAAAAAGCACCATCCTCAACCGCGGTACGGTCGCCCATGCGGTATATGCGGTCAAGGTCGGGAGCATAAAAGGTGTTGTTTACCAATCCGTGGTTACCCGGATGCAATCCTGTCGCCAGTGTGTAGTGATTCGGGAAGGTCTTTGTGGGAAAAGAAGGCACCAGCCTTTCAGCCCTCACACCCTTTTTTGCCAGTCTGTCGAAATTGGGCGTTTCGTAGAGTTCGGGATAATCCCACCTGAAACCATCGAATGACACCAGCACGACATAACTCTCATCATCGCTGCCTGTGAAACATGAGCACCCGGCAACCAGCAATGCCAGGAAAGGTATAAGTAAAATTCTGCTAATCTGTTTCATAAATGCCTGTAAAAAAACTTCCGGCTAAATTACAGCTTAGCCGGAAGAATAACAAAATGTCTGAAGTTTTCCGTGCTTTCTCAGCAAGCCGCCTGCACCAAACCCATGCCTTTGACCAGTTAAAAAGTTTTTTTTGCTTTATTCGTTTCATTGTAATATTTTTACAATTGTGTAATATGTTAATCGCTAAAAGCTAAAGGAGTATGAAAAGATCTAAAGTAACAATTGCTATGCTTCTTGCACTGCTGTTGCTAACACCGACACCATTCGCAGGAACGCTTAAAAGTCAACCTTCAGGAGATATTCCTGATATCTTTGATATGCCGGAAATCCCAGACTTTGACTGGTCGCTGTTTTTTCCTGAAGGTTATGACGGAGACTGGGATGACGATGATGATATCATTGATGGAGGCCACCTTGGAGAGGCAACAATTACATGTTCTTCGAAGGGATATGGTAGGTGTTATAAGTGGAAAACGAATATCCATATGGAGCATATAATGGAGACTCCCGTGGTCTATGAATCACATGGTTTTTTTTCCGGGTGTTACGTTACTGGTAGTATGGAGGATAGATGTCGGCTGATATGGCATTTATTGTACAGTACTATTATGTCAACGGCTTATGGTCAAACTGCCGATTAATTGGAGACGTTTACATATGAATGTTCCTGCTTACTGTCAGGCAATTCGGTTTTATAAGTCGCAGGTTAATTTACACATCTCTCTATGAATAGTATAAACTATCTGTCCACTGAATTGACAGGCAAGAATTATTTGAAGTATTTGTTGATCATCCCACTAGTTTTGGGAAGCTGCAGGCATGCTGAGGTGGTTATACCCTATACAGAAGGGATAACTATTGCGGTAAGCACTGATACCAGTGATATTTCGTTTTTCAAGTATTTTGAAAGTTTCGAGGTTATTCCTCTGGAGACAACCAGAGAGTCGGTTCTCGGCAGACGTATTACAAAGGTGGTCTGTCTGAAGGATCGGTTCTATATTCTGGACGAGGAACAGGATGCGCTAATGATATTTGGCAGCGACGGAAGGTTTATAGACAAGATAGCCCGCAAAGGCCGTGGTCCGGGAGAGTATCAACACCTGTACGATTTCCAGATAAATGAGTTTACAGGGAATCTTGAATTACTGGATGGCTGGGGCCGGTTACTTATCTTCTCTCATGACAAGCTTGATTTTCTGTATGATATACCTCTTGACCTAAGGGCAGCACACAGATTCCTTAATATAAATGCTGATACCATTGTCTTTTATACCTTCTCAGAACCTAAAAAGCTGGCATTTTATTCAAGAAGTCAAGAGCGTATATTCCACAAGGATTTTGAATTCAATGATATTGATGCAATTAATCTCTTTCCGCAATATGGAAAAACCTCCCCGCTTAGGAAGATATGTGACAGGTCTATTTTTCAAGCTCATTATGATCTCTATAGAGTTTATGATATTTCAAACAGCAGATTAGAGCTTTACAGACAGTTTGATTTCGGCAAACACAACCTTGATATTTCAAAAATTGATCAGGGAAGAGATGAACTTTACTATATGCGTTATTGGCAGACTCTAAGAGGCGAGGTAACTTCTCTCTCGAACTATCATGAGACTGAGAGCGGATTGATAATCGCTTGTTTCGAATTCAACCGAAGTGCATTCGGGGTATTTCATGACCTGCGTACAGAAACTACTGAGACAGTGCGTTTTTACAATGAAAAACTAATTGGTTTTATGAATTTTTGCTATTTGGATGATGAATACGGGTACCACTTGATAGGACTTAGTAATAGAAACGCTGCTGATAAGATGCTTAGCTTTATGACGGAAGAGCAGTTGAATGTTTTACGATCTGTGGAGCCTGGCTCAAATCCGGTAATGACCAGATATAAAATCAGGTCATCACCAAAATAACAGCAAGAGCCCTTCTGGTATATTGCGCTGTATATTAGTGTATTATGTGAGAATGGCATCATTACAGAGTAATGACAGGCAGACAGTATATAAGAGCGTTATGATAATATGATGAGCCGAAGACTAATATTATTCTTTTTATTGATAATTGCCGTAGTGGTTTCTGCCGTAACTATCTACACATTTCGCGATAAGAATG
>CAYUOS010000170.1:0-5900 GCA_964446435.1 uncultured Rikenellaceae bacterium
TAGAGCACATCCCTTTTAAGGATGGGGTCCTGGGTTCGAGCCCCAGCTGGATCACTGAGAGACAAGTTACATCCTGAGGCCGATACCAGATCGGCCTCTTTCTTTTTAATCTGTCAGATTGGAACATCCTCACTCCTTCGAAAGAACCGGTATCTGCCTGTTAATAGACTCCTCGAGTGAAATCAGGGTCTCTGTACGGACAATACCATGAATAACCTGAATCTTATCGGTAAGGACGCTTCTCAGGTGCTCATTGTCATTGGTGTAGACCTTAATGAACAATGAGTAATTACCCGTTGTATAGTGGCATTCAATAACCTCGGTAATCTCCTTGAGCTTGTTTACCACCTCCCGGTAGTTGCCGGGGTAGTCCAGAAATATTCCGATGTATGCACACGTTTTGAATCCTACCAGAACGGGATCGACCTTAAACTCTGACCCTTTGATAACACCCAGCCTTATCAGTCTTTGAACCCTCTGATGGATTGCAGCTCCTGACACATTACACTCCCTCGCAACCTCCAGGTATGGTATCCTGGCATTCTTTGTTATGATATCCAGAATTTTTCTATCCAGATTATCAATCTGTAAGTTTTCGGACATAATATCTATGTTATTTTTAATGAATAAAATTAACAGATTGAATCTACTTTACAAAATTAATGTAAAACAAAAACTGTAACAAGCAGATATCAGACGCTAAGCGAACCTGTTATATCAGATACTTTTCCAACAGAATGCCGCAGGCAATAATCCTTTATACCTTCTGAAATCCGAAGCGAAGCCTCGGGTTCAATAAATGATGCTGTGCCAACCTGTACGGCAGAAGCTCCGGCTATCATGAACTCTATTGCGTCTGATGCGTTCATAATGCCACCAAGGCCTACAACAGGAATGGATACTGCCCTTGACACCTGCCATACCATTCTGAGGGCCACCGGTTTGACGGCAGGACCCGATAATCCTCCGGTAATAGTTGCCAGTCTTGGCCTGCGGGTCTCACTGTCAACTGCCATACCAAGCAGTGTGTTTATTAAGGAGACCGAATCAGCACCTTCCTCTTCAGCTATAACAGCAAACTCTGTGATGTTGGTAACATTTGGAGAGAGTTTCACCATCAGGTGGTGCTTCCATACCCTGCGAATCTCCCTGATAACCTCCCTGGCACTCTGCCTGTGTGTACCAAAGGCCATTCCTCCCATCTTGACATTGGGACAGGAAATATTCAGTTCAATCGCCCTGATCTTATCCAGGTCAGACACCCTTGAGGCAACACTGACATATTCGTCAATATTGCTACCGTTAACATTAATTATTACCTGTGTATCATATTGTGAAACAACAGGATAAATATCCATTGCAAAGTGGTCGATACCTTTGTTCTGCAAGCCGACGGAATTTAGCATTCCGGAGGCGGTTTCGGCCATCCTCGGATATGGATTTCCTTCACGGGGCCGGGCAGTAATACCTTTAAGTATAATCCCTCCAAGTCGTGATACATCAAAGAAATCATCAAACTCAGAACCATAGCCGAATGTACCGGAAGCGGTTAAAACCGGATTCTTGAGTTTCAGACCGTTAAGGTCTACTGTAAGGTCTACCATTTAAGTACTTTTGTGTTAAATACTGGTCCGTCAATGCAGGTACACAGGTTTCCGTGGATAGTCTCGGCGACACAGCAAAGGCAGACTCCGAATCCGCATGCCATAAGGTTCTCAAGAGACACCTCACATTCTGCTCCCATGGTATTGGCAAGACTGCCGGCAGCCTTCATCATTTTGTCAGGACCACAGCAGTAGATTCTGTCAAATGATGTTTCTGACAATCCCGGGTGTTCAGTGACAAGCCCCTTTTCACCGGCGCTGCCATCCTCGGTTGTCAGCCACACATCACCAAGTCTCCTGTACTCTTCAAGACGAATGGCCGAAACAATATTCCTGAAACCAAGCAAAAAAACCGGAGTAATCCCATTAGTCACCATCACCCTGGCCAGATATAGAAGTGGTGCGACACCACATCCTCCTCCGATCAGAAGGACTCTCTTATCCTTTTCAGGTATTGTAAATGAATTGCCAAGTGGAAATACAGCGTTAACCGATTCGCCTGCCCTGTATTCAGATAGCCTTCTCGTTCCGGCACCTGCAATATTTATCAGCAATTTAAGCTGGCCTGAATCACTATCATAGTCATGAACTGAGAAGGGGCGCCTCAAAAATGTGCTTTCGCTGCCATCAACCCTCAGCTGGATAAACTGACCCGGATTAATTTCAACACCCGGCATTCCCGTATCCAGGGTCAACATGAAATATGATTCGCTTAAATATTTGTTTTCTAATACTTTCAAATCACGGATAAACCTTGACATAACCACATCTCGTTTTCACAAATATAGGCTTATCATTCCTATTCATGAAAGCTGCTCTGAAAAAAATGAATTTCAAGATTCTCAACCCGGTTTATACTCCTCAAAACTCCTGTCAGAATAGAAAAAAACTATTCTCTCAGGAATCTTCCTGTCAGCCGTCTGAGGGCTAATGACAGTTCCGGCTGGACTTGTTTCAGTAACGCTGCTGTTGCCGGACGACTCACCGGAATATTCATCAGTCTGTAAATCCTGATGGTCTGAAACAGACGGAGAATCCACAACGCCGGTAATTTCGTCACTAATATCAGCCGGCGATCCAAACATATTATCGAACAAAGTTGGCTGGGCAACAGATCGAAACATCGGCTCCTTACCAAACAGCAACCATTCCGGAGAAAGATATGTGTATTTCTTAAGCATCTTCAATACAAAATCAAGACTCGGATTATTTCGTCCTGATAAAATATGGGAAACACCTGAGGGCTGGACACCTATCTCCTCGGCAAACTGGGCAGATGTTTTATTCTCGCTGCTTAGAAATCTGATAATCCTGTCTTTCATATCTGTATATTAAATTACAAATGTAATTCTAATTATGTTTACATATGTATTGTAATTTGATTTACATCTGTAATTACAATAATACATCTTATCAATAAGGTATTATAATCTCCTTTCATTATATAGAATATAACGCTGTATCTTATTAATGCTTTACTATAGATTAGATATTTATATGCCTGATATTATGTGTTATATACGTATTATCTAACAAATATATACTATAGTCAGTAGTAATTTCTGTTAAATACCGTACCTGTCAATGCAGTTATAGCCTATAAATCGTTGATTTTAACACACTTAATATTGACGCAATTTTCGAACAACCAATAATTACATCTGTATTGAAAGAGTGATTAGAGATGTAAAGACAGTTAAGATGTCTTATCAATATTAACATGATTACAGTTGTAAACCAATGCTTCGGGAGCCGGTTAGTTTACATCTATATTCATCAATATGGTATACTATAGTTATGAAGTCCCTGCATTAAAAAATACTGTCCTGTCTCCCTGTTAACCGGAAATATTCAACTCTGGGAGGGTTAAATAGTGCGGTGTAGCTGGTCCAGCTATCTGGTACTGTGCCTTATACATAAAAAAAACCGGGGCTATAGGCCCCGGCATTCAAAAGAATATTGTCAGTGTCACATCATTGCGTACCTGTTATCATACTTTACCCTGATCGTCAGGGCTGTTTCTTGACTCACTTGCTTCCACTATTGTTGCTACTGTAGCATCACCGGTGACATTTGCCACTGTACGGATCATGTCAAGAGGTCTCTCTATTCCGAGGATAAGCGCAAGGCCTTCAGCAGGAATACCTACCGAACCGAGTACTATAACCAGCATGATTACTGCACCGCCGGGCACTCCCGGTGCTCCGATTGAAGCCAGGGTGGCCGTCAGCACTATTGTTAGCTGCTGTGTGATTGTAAGGTCGAGTCCAAATACCTGGGCTATAAATACTGCTGATATTGCCTGATAGAAAGAGGACCCATTCATATTAATCGTCACTCCCACCGGCAGAACAAAGTTTGCCACCCCTTCCGATATTCCCAGTTTGGTGGTACACTGCTTTATTGTTACCGGAAGGGTCGCGGCGCTTGAACTTGTTGTAAATGCCACCAGCTGTGCAGGGAAGATTGCATTCATAAAATCCCTGACTTTCGTTTTGGTGAACACTATAATAAGCAACGGATAAAAGATAATAAGGACTCCCACAATTCCGAAGAAAGTAATGAATGCATATTTACCCAGTGCGACAAGTAGCTGAACATCTCCTGCAAAATCAGTAATAAGCGCCGACAAGAGGGCGAAGACACCTATCGGGGCGAAGGCCATTATAAGATCGACTATCTTGAGCATTATCTCATTCAGGCTGTCAATAAGGTTATGAACGACCTTTACCTTTGAGGCCTCCAGGAGTATCATTGCAATCGAGAAGAGAACTGCAAAAAATATTATCTGAAGCATTTTCGTATTATCTCCTGCAGCCTTGAAGATGTTATCAGGCACCATATCCTCAAAGAAGAAGAGCGGTGACTGCTCTGTTACACTTCCTGCAACTTCCTGCTTCTCTTCAACTGATGCTGAATATACCTGCTGAAGTTCCCTCCTCTTCTCTTCTGAGAATGATTCGCCGGGCTTGAATGTGTTTACAACAAGCAGGCCCAGTACTACTGTGATTGCTGTTGTTGCAACGTAAAGCCCCAGAGTCTTGAATCCGATTCTGGAAAGCTTGGCAATGTCGGTCACACTGGTAATACCCTTTACCAGGCTGATGAAGATAATTGGAACGGCAATAAGCTTCAGCAGCTTTATGAATATCATTCCCCATGGTTTTATCCAGTCAGCAGTAAATCCCTCAAGATTGGTCCGGGTTGCTATAAGTCCCCATACAATTCCAAGAAACATACCAATGAGAATCTTAAGCCACACAGGGTATTTCTTCTTGTTTGACTTTTCCATATAGTTGTTTTTTAAAGTGTTTCAGATCAGCACTCCCCGTGGCATCCTCCGGCGTTATGGTTGCTGCTGCAACCGGAACAGGAAGAGCCATGTGAGCCCTGTATCTCCTCCTGTGTGGCATTTCTCACCTCGAGTATCCTGCCTGAGAAGCTAAGGTCGCATCCTGCCATTGGATGATTAAAATCCATGCGTACAGTATCGGGATTTATCTGGTTCACGACTCCATCGATACGCCTGCCCTGACTGTCAGCCATAGGCACTGTGTTCCCTACAAAGCAAACAGACTCATCGAGTTCTCCCTCTTTCTGAAAAATTGAGATCGGAACATCGATAACCATCTCCTCTCTTCTTTCACCATAGGCATCAGATGCAGGCACCACGAAGCTGAACTCCTCTCCTGCCGCCAGGGATGCAATGCCCGATTCGAAACCTGCAATAAGCCTTCCTGCACCGTAAACGAATGAAAGCGGCCTGGCAGGGTCAAGCTCTTCGATTAAACTGCCCTCCCTGTTGTTCTCCCTTAATTCGTAAATAAGGGAAACATGCTTGTCTTTTTCTATTTTCATATCCATATGTAAAGCGGCAAATGTAAGATTATTACTTGTTAACTTAAAACCGGTGGAAATGTTTTGAGGCAGTATTCCTGCATAAGTCAGAAAACGAAACCTATTCTTATTTCAGGATTGCTGTAGAGACTATACTCACTCTCAGTAAGCTCCCAGAGGAAGGTGAGGGTTATTGCTGACCTTGGGCCAACCTGCTGGCTTATTCCGAACCCTGCCAGAGCTGAATGTACAAAAAACCTACCTTCTGCGTAATAGTTCTGCCAGTAATTCCTTTTCAGGCTAAGACCCTCGTATTCAAGATGTGAATAAATGCCGATATTCATGCCAACAGGAATAAGATTATTGATGTCACGAACCACCAGAAACTGGGTATATGCCCTCGGACCCCATATATCTGTCTTACCGAAAGGATCCTTGAAGAACTGATAGGTAGGTCCG
>CAYUOS010000171.1:0-5790 GCA_964446435.1 uncultured Rikenellaceae bacterium
TACCGTTTTGCTCCTATTCAGTCGCGAGCTCGCCTTTGGCTCGGTTCCGTTTACCGGATACCGTTTTACCGTTTACCGAACTCCTTTTTTATCGCCTCCACCATATCAAGCTTCTCCCATGCGAAGAATTCGGCCTTGATGGTATTGCACTTGCCACCATTATTCTTGCGGGTCTTGCTGCCGTTAACCGGATAGCACACTTCAACCTCACTGGTGTACGAATCGCGTCCAAAATGACCGTAGGCTGCTGTAGGCTCGAAGATCGGATTCTTGAGTCCGAACCTCTTGATTATTGAGTATGGTCTCAGGTCAAAAAGCTTTGCAACTCTCTTTGCCAGGTCGCCGTCGGTGATGGTTTTACCTTTTTTATCCTTAATGCTGCAGGTGCCGAATGTATTTATGTAAAGACCTACCGGCTGTGCTACCCCGATGGCATAAGCCACCTGCACCAGCACCTCATCGGCTACGCCGGCAGCTACCAGGTTCTTTGCAATATGCCTGGTGGCATATGCTGCCGACCTGTCAACCTTTGAGGAGTCTTTGCCCGAGAACGCACCGCCACCATGGGCACCGCGGCCGCCGTAGGTGTCTACAATGATCTTTCTGCCAGTGAGGCCGGTATCGCCGTGTGGACCGCCGATCACGAATTTGCCGGTCGGGTTGACGAGGAGCCTGTAGGTGCCGTCGCCGAAGAGTTTTTTCACCCGTGCTGGCAGGGATTTCAGTACACGCGGGATGAGTATCTCCTGTATGTCCTTTCTGATGCTCTCCTGCATCTCCCTCTCGGCTGCGCGGGCTGCCTTCTGCGAACCGTCGGCAGGCTTGATGAAATCGTCGTGCTGTGTTGAGATAACGATAGTGTCGATGCGTGCCGGCTTGCCGTTGTCATCATACTCTACCGTTACCTGTGATTTTGAATCGGGACGAAGGTATTTCATCTTCTTGCCTTCGCGGCGTACGACAGCCAGCTCCTGTAGCAGGATATGGGCAAGCTCGATGGGCAGCGGCATGAAGTTGTCCATCTCACGGCATGCATACCCGAACATCATTCCCTGGTCGCCGGCGCCCTGCTCCTCGGGCTTCGTGCGGGCAACACCCTGGAAGATGTCGGGTGACTGCTCATGTATGGTACTGATGACACCGCATGAGTTACCGTCAAACATGTACTCGGCCTTAGTGTATCCTATTTTGTTGATTACGCGTCTGGCTACCTCCTGAACATCTACATAACCCTCGGTTCTCACTTCGCCTGAGAGTACTGCCAGTCCTGTGGTTACAAGCGTTTCGCAGGCGACCTTTGAATCGGGGTCGACCTTGAGGAAAGCATCAAGAAGCGCATCTGAAATCTGGTCGGCTACCTTGTCGGGATGACCCTCCGACACCGACTCTGAGGTAAATAAATATCCCATTTGATTACTCTTTATAAGTTAAACAAACGATGGGAAGCTTGGTTGATTGTAAGAAGGAAGAAACCGTTTTAGCATTTTTTTCCGTGGTTGCAATCAGTGCAAATCTTTCCACCAAAACTATTGACGACAAAGTAAATCAAAGATTTTTGAATATGCAAGGAAAGGTATCGGGTATCGGGTAACGGGTAACGGGTAACGGGTACCGGGTTCAAACCTGATACATGAGCCGGGCGCAGCGAGCTAGCGACCGAATGGGAGCATCCCTAATACCTGACACCTGAACCGAGACCGGCTTGCCGGGCGAGCTCACGACCGAAGGGAGTATACCTGATACCTGATACCTGACACCTGATACCTTTTAACCGTTTTTTAATATTTTTGATCCACAAACAAACCTAAGCCGAAAATGGAAAACCAACTTCAGATCATAATTGTGATGGTTGCCTACATATCGCTGCTGATATTGTGGGGTCTGTACCAGGGTAAGAAGGTTAAAACCGGAAGTGACTACTCCATCGCGGGCCGCAAGCTGCCGGGGTGGGTAGCGGCTCTTTCCGAGCGGGCCACGGGCGAATCATCATGGGCGCTGCTGGGCCTGCCGGGTGCCGCGTATGCCCTCGGTCTGACAGAGCTATGGACAGCCATAGGGTGCGTGGCTGGCATTATCACCGCCTGGTCGCTGCTTGCCTGGCGTCTCCGTGATGAGGCCGAGAAATACAACGTTTCGACATTTACCGAATACATATCCAAAAAACATGGCGACAGCATCAGGGCACTCAGGCTGGTAAGCGCTTTCACGATCGTCTTTTTCTTCTTCTTCTATGTCGGGGCGCAGTTTCTGGGCGGAGGCAAAACCCTTCATACTCTATTCGGCCTCGAGCCATGGCTGGGGGTGCTGATTACCGCAGCCATTATAGTGCCCTACACAATCTACGGTGGTTTTCGCAGCGTGGTCTATACCGATGTCATCCAGGCCATTATCATGATCATCGCCCTGGTGGCCACTCCTATTGTGGGTATCATCTATGTCAGCCGCGAACCCGGACTCTTCGCCTCGGGAATAGGCGACGCCCTCAGAAACGCGGGCGACACTTATATTTCGATGACGGGGACAGCCAAAGGCTTCGGTGCCGGATTGATAATCGCCGGCGGATTCAGCTGGTTCTTCGGTTACCTGGGCGGTCAGCCACAACTCAGCATGAGATTCATGGCCATAAGCAACCCGCGGGAGGCTAAAAAGGGAAGGAACATCGGCATTGCATGGACAATTATAGCATACGTCGGGGCCCTTATGATAGGATGGCTCGGTATAGCACTCTTTGGTCCGGCCGGATTAAGCGACCCTGAATATGTCATGCCCAGCGTACTGCTCAAACTCTTTCCTCCGGCAATAGCTGCTATTCTTATTACGGGTGCCATCGCTGCCATGATCTCTACCGCAGACTCACTGCTTATTCTGTCGGCAACAGAGCTGACGCAAAGTCTTTCGGGGAAAGAGACCAGTGAGGCCTCAGGCGGAAAAGCACTGCGCAACTACCGCCTCACCACAGCCCTTCTTGCAGTAATAGCCCTCGCTATAGCATACATCTCACCATCAAGACTCATCTTCACTCTTGTAAGCTACGTCTGGGCTGGTATCGGATGCACATTCTCGGTAGTAATACTGCTTTCCCTGTTCTGGAAACGGTACCATGGACGTGCAGCCCTGATTACCATTGTAACCGGACTGGTGTTCACAATTGGCTGGATTAGCGGTGGTTTCGAGCAGAACTACATGGTTACAGGCAGTAAAACCGAATTCCTTGCCGGGCAGGAGGTTATCTCACAACCTGAAGCAACCGCACTGATGCAGATAGAGGGCAGGAAATTTGCCTCTGCAGGCAGGTTCGGCCGGGAAATTGCAGTACTGCTGCCTGCTGCCGACGCCCCGAAAACCTCAACCATCATTTCATCCTATACCAGGAAGGGAGTGCCTGCAAGACTCACCACATTCTTCGTGGCACTGCTTGCAGGGGTTATGTCAACCTACCTGGTAAGTAAGAAGGAATAGTACCTCACCCGAGCGAGACACTCCCAGGAGAGGGTTGAATCGGCAGACATGTGATATTGCCCCGAACCTGTAAACTGGATTTTTCAGGAAAACACCCTTTTGGTGTTCTGTCTTGCAGCCTTCTGGGCAGCAAGTGTCTTTCTCAGGTTTTTGTGAAGTACTGATATGGTTTCATCTCCCTTGTGAATATCCGACTCAAGCAGATCACCATATCTCTCCTTAGCTCTCTGCCGGAATTCGCTTACGGAGAAGATATTCCTGAACAGTCCGGCTTCAGAAACAAGAATCACTGTCAGCCAGGTCTCCCTGTCAGGTCTACGACCGTATACCATAGAACGCTCCATAGCCTTGATTGATGGCTTGAGAATATCTGACTTTATCACCTTGTAGTTTTTGCCGAACGACCAGAAAAGGAAGTTAATATCCTCAGCTTCGAGGTACATCCTGCCAGTCATTTGCCGCAACTGCGCCCTGAAGACCGGTCCGGCCTTCTGTGAGACCAGCATCTGCAATCTGCCGGCCTTCTTTCCCGAAAGAGGGGAGACAAGGCCGATGACCATGTCAAGTATCTCATCTCCCGTTTCTGCTTCGCTGCAAAAAATCCTGTTCTCCTCTACCCTTAGCCGGCCCATGTCATAAAGTTCAAACAGACAGGCATAGAAGAGTAGTGTTCTCATTCCTGATGGATTGTACAAAGGTACCTTTGACGGATGGAATGCATGCATTATCAGCTTATCCCTGTATCCTGCCTTCATAGCTTTTCCTCCCTGACGTTATGCTATTTATCTCTCTTCATTTTTTTGCGCCACCATCTTCAGGGTCAGTCTTACCTGCGGAATCCCTGTCAGTGTCTTTAAGCCTGCCAGCCTCCTTCAGCGCACGGTTCAGTATCCACTCGATCTGACCGTTTACACTTCGGAATTCATCGGCAGCCCACTTCTCGAGGGCATTCATCATCGCTGGATTGACTCTGAGTACGAATGGCTTCTTCTGCATATAATTATCAACCCTTTTGCCGGAAGAAAGTTTCCGGCTGTTAATAAAGAGAGCCTGTGTTTATAACCGGATTAACATCCTTGTCAGAGCAGAGTACAACCATAAGGTTACTTACCATGGTTGCCTTCTTCTCTTCGTCAAGGTTAATGATGTCCTTTGTCGATAGTTGCTCAAGGGCGAGTTCCACCATGCTTACGGCTCCCTCAACAATCTTCTGCCGTGCCGCCACTATGGCCGTTGCCTGCTGCCTGCGAAGCATTGCTCCGGCAATCTCCGAAGCATAGGCCAGGTAGGCTATCCTCGCCTCCATAACATGAATGCCGGCTATCTTCAGCCTGTCACGCAGTTCATTTTCGAGTTCATGATTGACCTCCTCACCGCCCGAGCGAAGTGAAATATCAGCCTCGGCATCATCGAAATTGTCATAGGGATATGCTACGGCAAGTTTCCTGATGGCAGCCTCGCTCTGAATATCGACAAACCTGATGTAGTCGTCAACCTCAAAGGCAGCCCTGAAGGTCTCTTCAACCTTCCAGACCAGGACTATTCCGATCATAACCGGATTACCGAGCTTGTCGTTCACCTTGATGGGCTCGGAGTTGAGGTTGCGTGCCCTGAGCGAGATCTTCTTTCTTACAAAGAACGGATTGATCCAGTAAAAACCATTCTTCTTAATGGTGCCTGAATATTTCCCGAAGAGCACCAGAACAACCGATTCATTCGGATTGACAACAAGCAGCCCTATCCAGAAAAAGACGTCGGCTGCAAGTATCAGTAAAAACCACGGACTTGCACAGACAGCCAGCAGGACGGGAGCAAACAGGAGCCCGAGGGCCACAACCACCCCAAGATAACCGAGGTAGGGGTTTGATTTTCTCTCTTTTTCCATGACATTAATTTTTAAATTGAAGTAATTGATATCATTTTGATATCACAATGATATGACATAATTTTCAATCCACCAAATTTTTTTTGAAATTTTTTTGCTGCTGCTACCCCGTCGTGTCGGAATATATGGCGCGAGTATTGCATCCACGCGATAATCAGGAAGATAGAAGTCAAATAATCAATGGGAAGTTTGGTATATTGTGGTGCAATATACTTAGCATTAAAGAGGAAAGGAGAACCATCATTCCTGCAGAGCCGGCACCACCCGGTGCATCCACATCCTGTAGTCCTTCTTTCTGCAAAGATAATAATCCCAATTTGTTTGTAACTTCCAAAAAGCCGCTTTTTCAAATCCAGGCTGAATATTTTCAGAGAAAAATTTGGAATTTTCGTTTTTTTTTTTTTTTTTTTTTTTTTTTTTTTTTTTTTTATATTTTTTTTTTTTTT
>CAYUOS010000172.1:0-5762 GCA_964446435.1 uncultured Rikenellaceae bacterium
GGCGAGGGCCCCCTCCTCCAGCGCCTCCCGCACGCCCTTCTCCACGCCGGGGATGCGATAAAGGCTTCTTTACGGTTGAGGAGACGGAGAGAATACTGATGGCGGGTATCAAATACGGTATGCGTCCAAAACTTCATGCCAACGAGCTGGATTATTCAGGAGGCATTCAGATCGGGGTTAAATACAATGCTCTCTCGGTTGATCATCTTGAATATACCGGTGATGATGAAATAGAAGTACTGGTAGGTTCGGAGACAATGCCGACATTACTGCCCGGCGCGGCTTTCTTTCTTGGTATGATCGATCCCCCTGTTCGCAGGATGATAAATGCCGGACTGCCGGTTGCTTTGGCATCGGATTATAATCCTGGCTCATCACCACAAGGAAATATGAAGCTCATCATGTCATTCGGATGTATTAAGCTCAGGATGCTGCCCGCAGAAGTAATAAACGCCGTTACCATCAACTCGGCCTACGCCATGGGAATATCAGACACACATGGATCGATAACGAAAGGAAAAGTGGCGAACTTCTTTATCACAAGTGAGATACCCTCATTTGAGTTTTTGCCGTACGCATATGGGAGTAATCTGGTGGATATGGTGGTTTTAAAGGGGAGTATGCTATATTTGCCCAAACCGGAAAAACAATATGAGAGTCCGGCAAAATAAAGCCAAGTACTTTATGAGCTTTATGAACTTCATGAACTGATCAATTATACAAAATAACTATTATCAATAAAGCTAAATCCATGACAACCTACTCACCAATAATTATTGAATGCGTTCCCAATTTCTCAGAGGGTCGCGAGATGACAATTATTAAGCAGATTACAGATGAGATTGAAGCAGTTTCAGGGGTGAAGCTCCTTGATGTCGATCCTGGTAAGGATACAAACCGTACGGTTGTGACTTTTGTAGGCTCTCCTGATGAGGTTTGCGAGGCTGCCTTCAGGGCTGTGAAGAAGGCATCTGAGCTGATAGACATGTCGAAACATCAAGGTGAGCATCCGAGAATGGGAGCCACCGATGTATGCCCACTGGTGCCGGTGTCAGGTATCACAATGGAGGAGACAGTTGTTTATGCCCGCAAGCTGGCAGAAAGAATAGGATCGGAGCTGGCCATACCTGTCTATTGTTACGAGAATGCAGCATTTGAAGAGAAGAGGCGAAACCTTGCAAACTGCAGGTCGGGGGAGTATGAAGGATTGAAGAAGAAGCTAACTGATCCGGCCTGGAAACCCGATTTTGGCCCTTCTCTGTTCAATTCCCGGGCTGGGGCGACAGCTGTTGGTGCCCGGGATTTCCTTGTAGCCTTTAATGTAAACCTTAATACTACCTCAACACGCAGGGCCAATGCGGTAGCCTTTGACGTACGTGAGAAGGGCAGACCTATGCGCGAGGGGGACCCCATAACAGGAAAAATAGTGAAGGACGAGAAGGGCAACCAGGTGATGATACCCGGATCGCTCAAGGCAGTAAAGGCAATAGGTTGGTTTATTGAGGAGTATGGCATTGCACAGATATCGATGAATCTTACCAACATCTCGGTCACTCCTGTTCACGTTGCATTTGATGAGGTATGCAGGAAGGCTGAGGCTCGTGGATTGCGGGTAACAGGTTCAGAACTTGTAGGCTTGATACCGCTGAAATCAATACTCGAGGCTGGCAGGTACTTCCTTCATAAGCAGCAAAGGTCGGCCGGAGTCTCTGATGAGGAGCTGATTAAGATAGCCGTAAGGTCAATGGGACTTGATGAGATAAGTGAGTTCAATCCCTCCGAGAAGATAATTGAATATGTTATCGAGGGTAGAGGAGGAGGACGTCTTACAGGTATGACATTAAAGGGTTTCATGAACGAAACTGCGTCAGAGTCTCCTGCTCCGGGAGGAGGATCTGTCTCTTCCTATATTGGTGCTCTGGGAATTGCCCTTGGAACCATGGTGGCGAACCTCTCTTCACATAAAAGAGGATGGGATGAGAGATGGGAAGAGTTCAGCAAATGGGCTGAAAAAGGTAAAGAGATACAGAACAGGCTATTGAAGCTGGTGGACGAAGATACTGAGGCATTCAACAAGATTCTTGAGGCTTTCGGATTGCCGAAAAAGACCGAGGAAGAAAAAGCGGCAAGGAATATGGCAGTGCAGGAAGCAACCAAATATGCAATAATGGTACCATTTCAGGTGATGGAGACGGCTTTTTCCGGTCTGGAGGTTGTAAAGGCAATGGTCGTAACCGGAAATCCAAATTCCATAACCGATGCAGCTGTAGGAACACTTGCACTCCGTACATGCATAAGGGGAGCATTCCTGAACGTAAGGATAAATGCTGAAGGTCTTGATGACAAGTCCTTTGTCGCTGATATCATTCTTAAGGGTGAGGCAATCGAGAAAGCTGCTGAAGAGACTGAAAATAATGTTCTGGAGGTACTAAACAGGAATCTTGGTGGCTGATATTGCTTAACATCAGTCAGTAAGCTGCTTGCGGATCCCTGTTACGCTGTCGGCCTGGAGATAATGATTATCTTCTGCCTCTTTTGAAGCGCTCGTTATCCTTTTTCCTTCTGCTTTTCTTGTTCTGCAGATGAAGAAACAGGTATATCAGGCCCAGGAATGCAATAAGGATCAATATTGGATAGAGGGTGGTCATGATCTTAAGGTATCAGGTGTCAGGTATCAGGTATCAGGTGTGCTCGGGTTCGGTCGCGAGCTCGCTGCGCTCGGTATCAGGTGTCGGGTTAGATTCGGATTATTGTTCTGAGTTTGTGTGTATACCTCTTTAGGTCGTCAATGTATATACCGGTATGGTCGACACGGTCAATTCTTACCCTGCCAGAGGCATGTATCACCAGACCTTGTGCCACCAAGATACCTACATGAGACACCATTCCGGTTTCACTGTCGAAGAAGAGCAGGTCACCGGGTGCCGCCTCCTCAAGAAAACTGATCGGGGTACCGGCTTTAACCTGCTGGGAACTGTCCCGCGGGATTGCCACCCCGTGAATTTTGTAAACAAGCTGGGTAAACCCGGAACAGTCCATGCCGGAAGGAATCCTGCCTCCCCATAAATATGGACTGTTAAGGAATCGCATGGCGGTGTCAGCCTTTGATTCATGGACTTTTATATAACTCTCTGAAAAGCTTTCGGATGTTTTGAATATTTCACCGGCAAGATTGAATGTCAGTGCAGAATAGTCTGGGTTAAAGATTTCAGATCCTGCCTCTAGTATCAGCTTTGTGCCGTCGGATCTGTAGCATCTGAGCGCCCTGTTGATAACGTATGATGGTTCACTTCCCGAGAAGGGAACCGGTTGCAGGTGATCACCGTCTATCCACCCTGAATAGTTGTCAAACTTTGTGGTTATCTTAAGCCAGCTTCCTGCCCTTGTGATTATCTCATATCTTTCACCGAACAGTAACTGGCTCAACATCTCGGATTTATGAGACGGGGCCGATCTCAGTGGAACAAAGACGTTGCAGCATATGAAGAGATCCATATCTTGGTTTTTTCCAAAAGTACAAAAAAACCTGTTGATAAGGGCGGTCAATCCGGTCTTGTGTCAGATGACCCATTATTCGGAAAATAAACCTAAATTTGCGTCTAAGCCCCATAAACCCTAAGGGATGAAAGATCGCAAGGATAGTAGCGGATTAGGCAAGAAGGATTATGTGTTGCATCTGATCCTGTTTGTTGCCAGCATTCTGGCAGTGGTGCTGATATTCCCAATGGAAGGGAAATTCAGGTATGAATTCCGAAAGGGAAAGCCCTGGCTTCATGAGACGCTCATTGCACCATGGGATTTCCCGGTCAGGAAAACAGATTCTGAGATAAAGGGAGAACGCGACAGCCTGTTGGGAACATTTGCACCATACTTCAACTACGATTCGGTTCTGACAAGGTACAATATTTCAGAATTCACCAGGCATCTTAATGATTTACCGGTCCCATCGGTGGCAGGGTATCAACCATCTGATTTTTCTGTCAGGAGGTTGATCCCGGTGAAAACAAGACTGCTTGATATTCTAAATAGTATATACAATGCCGGCATACTTGAGGTGTCGGATGTAACCGATGCCCTTGTAAAGAACAACGGACGCATAACAGTTGTAAAGGGCAGGGTCGCCAATGAGGTTCCCCTTGACAGGATATATACTCATAAGGATGCATACCAGGCAGTTAACGCAGCCCGCAATGAGCTGATAAAGGAGCTCGAGAATGAGGAGAAGTTTGTCGAGGCTGAATTCTGCAGGAGTGTGCAGATATATGATTATGTGAGGCCGAATCTCACATATAACGAAGAGACGTCAAATACCCTGAGGGAGAGGTTGATGCGGACCATAAGCCCATCATCGGGCCTGGTACAGGAACGGGAACTTATTATAAACAGAGGGGAGATTGTTGATCCTGAAAAATTCCAGATCCTTGAATCCCTGCGGGCTGAATATGAGAAGCGTCTGGGGACATACGGGTCATGGTTCATTATTATCGGAAGGTTCATAATTGTGGGTGCATGCTATCTGGTTTTGTATCTTTTTCTTTATCATTTCAGGCGTGAGGTACTGGCGACACTTCATAAGACGGCATTCATTATCCTTCTGATCTTGCTCTTTGTGCTTGTAACCAGGGTGGTAACCTCGATGCCTGACGTCAGCATCTACCTGATACCTTTCGGTATCATTCCCATTGTCGTGCGGACCTTCTATGATTCACGTCTCGCTCTTTTTATTTTGCTGGTAACGATAATGCTGGCCGGATATCTGGTTCCAAACTCGTTTGAGTTCATCTTTATGACATTCATCGCAGGAGTTGTTGCCATCTTCTCACTTACAAACATTTACCGCAGGGGCAGACTCTTCTTCTCTGCTGTTATGGTAGTGATAAGCTATTCTCTTGTCTATTTTGGCATAGGAATTATCCAGGAGGGCTCATTCACCGGACTTAACTGGTCGAATTACGGCTGGTTTGCCGGCAATGGTGCCTTACTGTTACTGAGTTATCCGATGATCTTCCTATTCGAGAAGACCTTCGGTTTTCTCTCAGATGCCACCCTCTTTGAACTCTCAGACACAAACCAGCCTCTTCTCAGAAGGCTTGCTGAAGAGGCCCCAGGCTCGTTCCAGCATTCCATGCAGGTTGCAAATCTTGCTGAAGAGGCAGCCAGGGCAATTGATGCAAATCACCTCCTTGTCAGGACCGGCGCCTTGTACCACGACATTGGGAAACTGGAACAGTCGGAATTTTTTGCTGAGAACATAACGAAGGACTTCAATCCGCATGAGACTCTAACCCCGGAAGACAGCGCGAGACTGATCATCAACCATATTGAAAGAGGAGTAGAGTTGGCGAAGCGCTACAACCTGCCGTCACAGATAATTGATTTCATCCGTACTCACCAGGGAACAACCACTGCATACTACTTCTACCATAAGTACAAGGAGGCCCATCCGGGAGAGGAAATTGATGCGTCAATCTTCACCTATCCGGGCCCGAAGCCTTTCAGTCGTGAGACAGCAGTGCTTATGATGACCGATGCTGTTGAGGCTACCTCGAGGAGCCTCGAGGTCTACACAAAAGAATCGGTAAGCAAGATGGTGGACACCGTTATTGAGAACCAGATCAGAGACGGTCAGTTTACTGATGCCCCGATTACTTTCAGGGATATTTCAGTCATCAAGGAAGTCTTCAGGAAAAGACTGATAAATATATATCACGCGCGGATTGCCTACCCTGCAAGAGGGAATTGATATCTGGCGCAGGGCACGG
>CAYUOS010000173.1:0-5727 GCA_964446435.1 uncultured Rikenellaceae bacterium
CTTAAGCCAGATAATCACGTAATCATGCTCTCTGTAAAAGAGTGAATACGGATGATATTCCACTAGCGTGAGATCATTGTGGCAGATATCATCTGTCAGTTTATCGGCACTTAGTGACTGGTCAATTATCTGAAGTTGCTCAGGATTATTCTTTCGAATATAGTCAAGGGCCTGTGGATGCGGTATGTTGATGAATATCCTGGTGCCGTCATGCATGTGATTCGCGAGTATTCCAAAGAGGGCCTTGTGCTTTTCAACAGGAATATGTTCAAGTACATCGGCAAGGATTATAAAATCGAATCTGGCATTATACTGAAAATCGAGAATATCAGTGGCAATGAACTCTACCCTTCGTGACCCTTGGAATCGCTCTGCAGCGATTGCCACCGACTTGTCACTGATATCAATTGAAACTATCTTACCCCGACTGACATATGAATGAAGTAGTGAAGTAAGGGTTCCCACTCCACAACCGGCTTCAAGCACGCTGCTGCCGCGGCGGAGTCCACCTGCAATCAGCTCATTCATAAGCCTGTAATGCCTGAGGTTGACACCGATGTTTAACTGCCTGCTGCTAAAGGCATTATACCAGGCTTTTACCTTCGCCGGCTCATTTAAAGATGTCTCTTTACTCATTTCCACTTTATGTAAAACCTTAATTCTGTCCTTCTCTTAGTTGTACGATACTGTTACATTGTGCGATCTGCCTGATACCGGCAGCAAAAAGCTCTGCTCAGAACCTGACACCGAACCCGGTCTGATGGTTTTCCCGTCGAAAGTAACCCTGATGTTGGTGCCGGGATTCACGAGTACCCTCATATCTGTGGTATGCGCATCTCCGGTACGGTTTTCGACAACAAAGCTAACCCTTTTCAGCCCCTTGTCAGTGACAATCTCCCTGTTCTCCATAAACCCGTCCCTGGTGAGTCTGACGCTCATTGTCATATTGCCGGTTATTACAGAGAACCTGTTCCTAAGTCCGTCACGCGGTAAGATCGAGAAATCTCTCCTGTTTTCGGTGAGTATTCCACCGTATGCCATCCACCCGAAGAGTGGGTCGTCGGTGAGTATTGTTTCTGCCATCCTGATGGCTGCGCCGTTACCCAGGTCGGCCTCTCCGTCATACATCCAGGCACCTCTGTCGTAGTCCTTTCTTATCCATGCCCGCCCTCTTTTCGATGTAGTGAATGCCCAGCCCATGGCACCGTCATTCTCCTTTCCCGGAGCCCAGAAACCGTAGTCAGATTCAGGAGTGCCTGTATTCATCAGCGACCATGAACTGAGGTATGATGCATATCCGAGTTGCAGCCAGTCCCAGGGCTTTTCTGCGAAGTACTTGCCATAGTCAAGTATTGACCATCCGCCCATCTTTGCCATGTAGCTCATCCCGTTGTCGGCTCCGAGCTGGAAATATGTTGTCTCGAGCCAGCCCCTTACGGTCAGTCCGGCATAAAGCTGTCGCTCCATGAACTCACGGGCATCACTCTGCTTTACTACAGGATGTGAGTACCACACCTGCCTGGTTTTGTCGAACCACAGGTTGGTATCGGGCTTCATCAGGTTCAGAACCCCGTACTTCGCAAAGGCGTGGCTTGATTCAAAAGCGGTACGGTCAAAAGCATATTCAGAGCTGAAGGGATATTTGTTGTCATATATAAAGAACTTAACCTTCCTCTCATATTCTGCCCTAAGCCAGTCAGCATCATTCTGTCTTCCTTCAACCTCCAGGGCGGCGATTATATCCTCTATCACCAGTTCGTTATAGCACCCTATTTCATAGGCCTTGTAATACTCACCCCATATCTCGTACGGATAGAGAAAGAATCCCCTGGCTGTCTGGTACGCCCTTTCGAGATATCCGGCAGCATCGAGATACTTTACCTTGTCGGGATACATCTTCGCGATTTCATACATGTGATAGTACATCATGAAGATGTGCGGGTAATCATACGAGCGCCACACCTGCATCCTGTCCAGCTGACGGCTCCTGATTCCAGCCCTGGCGTCAATGTCTCTTGCCACCAGCCAGTTCGGAACACCGTAAATGCCATATGGATATGGATCGTCCTGATCTGTCCGCTGCAGTTTATCCCACACAAAATTCTCAATATAATACTCAACCGATTCAATCTCGTTGTCGACAGGGAAATATACGTTCTTTGCTGCCACGTATGGAGCCTTGCAAAGAGCCGGGTCGTCACAGGTGAGCACATAGCCCCACCAGAAGTCAAATCCGTCAGTATCATCGGGGCTCCTCAGAATGCTGTTACCCATATCGTAAACAGAGTAAAGGCCATTATACCATTTAGAAGGATCACGGTGCTGCTGTTTGTCGACTATGAATGAAGAGCGTTTCTTTATCAGTGTCTCCACAGGCTCGGTTGAAAAGAACTCAAGATAAGTCTTCTGTCCGTCGTTGTAGTTGACAGTCAGCATATTCTCTCCGAGTCTGTTGAATTTCACCTCATAAACGTGGTGATCGGGAAGTTTCTCCCCCAGGTACCTGATTTCCGTGTTCCCCGGAAATTCAGCTACTATTGAATGGATGCTGTTTTTGGTATGAAGTGAGAACATGGCTGTGAGGTCGTTGGGAACCGACATCCCGGGAACGATCCTTATGTCGAAGAGGCCTTCATCAAAAAGTATCTGACGCATATGATCATAGCTGTCGGCCCATCTGAACTTAAAGCCGTAAACCAGTTTTGCGGTTTCGCTGCCTGCCGGTCCTACCTCTTTCGTGGTGTGTTCCTGACGCCAGGTTCCGCTTGCTACGCTGTTGCCTGCAAGAAAAGAATGCATATAAACACCCGCTCCGTCATAATACTCCAGGGAAGTGCCTTTTTTAGGCAATACCATAAGATACGGGGGATTGCCAGAAGGCCTTGCATAGTAGATGAACGACCCGTTGCCTGATATATACTGATGCTGTGTGTAGCACTCCTCGAAGATGTATTCCGGCGTACCACCTCCCGGCCTGTTGGTTCCGAAGTTGACCACCATATCGCCGATGGTAAAAGCCCATTTCATTGTAGCTTCCACCGTTATGTCAAGGTCAAGTCCCCTGGATGTAAGGTAATACCGCTGTTCGAGCTTCTGAGGCATTCCCGGCTGAAAATCGGTAATGGTTACCGAACCGTCAGCATTCTGTTCAATGCTTCTGGCACCATTGAATATTTCAAGCCAGTCACCCTCGAGTATCTTGTACCTTACTGTCGGTCGTCCCCATGCGCCCTGACCAACAACATTGGCCCTGTACGGGTCTTTCGGACTGACAACCGAGGTGAGTCCGTTTCTTGATATTTCGGCAACAATGCTTCCGTTCTCAAGCCTGTAGGTTCCGGCCCTCTGGGCTGAAAGCCCCGGCACAACTGACAGAATCAGGAGAATACCCCCGAGCACTCTTAAAACCCCCATTTTGTTCATCTTAGTCTGGTTAAACTGTTTAACAAATTCAATTCCCGATCTTGCTAATCTCTGTCCGGATAAACTATTCCGGCTGCCTGCCTGATTCGGTCAAGAAGGCTCATCAGATCGTAACTGAAAGCGTGGGGGACGATATCACTTTCAGTTTTTCCTGCATCGAGGCATCTCATTACCTCTTCGGCTTCATATGCAAACCCTGAAGCCATGGGTTGATATGTTCTCTCTGCCGGCTCTTGTCCGGACCTTTCTATTATCAGTGTCTGACCCTTGCTACGTGTCCGTTCGAGGATTATCCTCCCCTTTTCCATAATTATTGTAGTGCCAACGCCTGCATCCTCAATGAAAGAGCTGTAGGCAGTAGCCTTGCGTCCGTCGGAATACGCAAGCACTGCGAGCACGCTGTCGTCAGCGCCTGTCGGAGCAAAGGATGCGATAGCCGATATTTCGTCCGGCACTCCCATGTAGCGGAGAATGTCCATTAAGGGATATATACCTATATCGAGCAGCGAGCCGCCGCCCAGGGCAAGGTCGTAAGTACGGGCATCGGCACTGTAGGGTGCGATGAATCCAAAGCGGCCGGCCATGGTTATTACCCTGCCCATCTCCCCGCTGCGGATAATCCGGTCTGCCTCGAGATAAGAAGGCTGAAAAGGTGGCCACAGAGCCTCCATCAGGAAAAGATTCTTCTCTTTCGCGGCCTGTATCATCTCACTGACCTCTTTCAGGTTGAGGGCGAAGGCTTTCTCGCATATCACATGCTTTCCGTTGTTGAGGCATAGCATTGTATGCTCATGGTGGTGGGAGTGCGGGGAAGCCACATAAACCACGTCAAGTTCAGGATCAGATACAAGATCATCATAGCTGCCATACGCCTTTGCAAATCCATGACTGTCGGCAAATTCCCTTGCCCTTGCCAGATCCCGTGAGCCAACAGAATAGAGTATTGCATTATCAAGCAGCTTAAGGCCTTCAGCAAACTTCCCTGCTATTCTTCCCGGAGCCAGAATACCCCATTTGTATCTCTTCATAAAATTCTTCAAACCTTAAAGATATAAAAAACATCATAACCCGACACCCTGTAAAGCCCTTTACGCCATTATACGCCCGTTACACCATTATACGCCCGTTACACCATTATACGCCCTTTACGCCATTATACGCCCTTTACGCCATTATACGCCCGTTACACCATTATACGCCATTATACGCCATTCTACGCCTTAACCGGAATATACACCTTCCTTACCAGCTCGTTGTATTCCGACTCAAGGTCGCTCAGTGCTGTAATACCTCCGCCGCTCTTGTAGACAATCTGGCCATTCTGCTTTTCGATAAACCGTATCAGCACCCCACTGTCGAGGTTTTTACCATCGAACCACCCGAAAACTCCGGTATAGAAACCCCTTTTGTAACCCTCGGCCTCAACTATTATCTCCACCGTCTTCTCCTTTGGAGCTCCGGTCACCGACCCTGCAGGAAGTAGTTGTGACATCAGGGTGCCTATCTTCCTTGCCGCGCCCTCGTCAATCACACCGGTAATTTCAGAACTCACCTGCAGCAAAGGTCCCCTGTTCGTCTCGATTCTGTCGATATACCTGTACCTCTTAACCCTAACCTCTCTTGCGACCATGCTCAGGTCGTTTCGTATCAGGTCGACAATCGTGTTATGTTCTGCGAGCTCCTTTTTGTCTGCGAGTATCTTCTTCTCCGCATCCTGAACCGTGGCATCAATGGTTCCCTTCATCGGGTAGGAACTGATTCTGCCATCGGTTATACGGATGAATATCTCGGGAGAAAAGCAAACAAACTTCTCGCTGACCAGCAATTTGTATTGCGCATCGCTAAGGTCAAATATCTGTTGCAGGTTCAGCGGCGACTCTATTGCCGTTGGCATCGTAAGGTTGATGAGATAAGTATCTCCTCTTCTAAGATGGAACATTACCTTTTCGAAGGCTACTCTATATTTCTCAAACGAAACAGGTGAAATATCAAATTTTTCCCTCTTCTCAATCGCCGTCTGAGGCGCCTCTGATATCTGACCTCTTCCGGTGGCTCCTCTATCTTCCTCTTTCTGGTTGCTTTGTTTCAGCAATGGAACCGAGAATCTTACTCCTGCCGGCAACTCATCATGCTTCCAGACATGTACCTCGCTGCCGTCGAATGAAATAACAAACAGGAAAGGTATCCCCTTTTTACCCAGGTCATCCATCATTTCCAGCTTGTCGTGAGACAGTTTCAGCATCTGAAAGCTTTTGTGTTCCCGCAAAGATATGAACTTCACTGCACCTGCCGTTTGATAAGAAC
>CAYUOS010000174.1:0-5693 GCA_964446435.1 uncultured Rikenellaceae bacterium
TAACATTGCTTTTTAGGCCACAAAATAAGCAGCCCTATGCACTAATAAAATATGCTGTTTACCGAATGCTTACTGAAGAGGGCTCCCCTTTTTGTTTATATATTCCATATGTTACTTTTTGGCTTGATCCAAAAAGTAACCAAAAAGATCAAGGCTTCGTTTTTTCAGGGAACCGGTTTCTTCGATCAGCCCTACGGATTACAACTCACCCGACTCGCGTCGGGTTCAAACAGTAATCCTTACACTGCCCGCCCTTCGCTGATCTCATTACCGGTTTGTATCCCTGAAAAAACGAGGCCGGCCAGGCAATCCTTAGCTTCTTAATCTCCGCATAATGATCTCCCCCCCCAAAAAATCTAAGGTCGGTTTTTACGATCCTTCGCTGGTCTCATCCCCAAAAAATCTCAGGTCGGTTTTTACGATCCTTCGCTGATCTCATCCCCAAAAAATCTAAGGTCTGTTTTTACGATCCTTCGCTGATCTCATCACCGGTTTGTTTCGCTGTGAATGGGAGGCTGATTTTTTCCGGGTTTTGCTGAGGGAGTCCTACCTGACCAGTGGTGGTCTGGTTGTCTCATTTCATCAATGGTTTTTAGCTATATTCGTATTTTAATACACTGAGCAGATCCCGGATGAGTGAATATGGATTTTGAAATAACAATAGTTGGGGCCGGTGTTGCAGGACTGGCAATTGCAGCCCGGTTGTCACGACGGGGTGGCAGCATGGTGGTGCTGGAGAAGCACACCCGGTTCGGCCAGGAAACCTCGTCGCGGAACAGCGAGGTGATTCATTCAGGGATATATTATCCGCAGGGATCACTGAAGGCCACCCTGTGTGTGAGGGGCCGGGAAATGCTTTACGAATACTGCAGAGCTCACGAGGTGAGGTTTAACAGGTGCGGGAAGCTAGTAGTCGCCACCGATGCCGAAGAGGAGGCTGAGCTGGAACTGATCCTTGAACGATCGAGGGCCAACGGTGTAATTGATGGCCGGTTAATCGGGCCTGACGAGATAATGGCGATGGAGCCTCATATTGCTGCCCGCAGGGCGATACACTTCCCATCGTCGGGTATTATTGACAGTCATGGACTGATGAAGAGTCTCGAAACCGAAAGCGTAAATAATAATGTAACATTTGCCTACGGGAATGAACTTACCGCAATAAGAAAAATCAGGGACGGTTACGAACTGGAGACAACGACAGCCGGTGGAGAGATCTTCAGCTTTACCAGCCGGACAGTTATTAACGCGGCCGGACTGCAATCTGATAAAGTAGCTGAGATGGCAGGTATCAGGGATGAGAGCTACAAGCTGTACTACTGGAAAGGTGAGTATTTCAGGATAGGCAATGGCAAGAACAGGAAGATAAAAAGGCTGATATATCCGGTTCCTGAAAAAAACATCACCGGACTTGGTGTGCATGTGACGATTGACCTTGACGGTGGCGCGAAACTAGGGCCGAATACGATATTCCTTGAAGATGGAGTCATAGATTACACGGTGGATGAGACGCATAAATCAACATTTTACAATGCCGCGGTGAGGTTCCTCCCCTTCCTTGAGGCCGGCGATCTGCATCGTGATCAGGCCGGGGTCAGGCCCAAGCTGCAGGGGCCCGGTGACGGTTTCCGCGACTTTATAATATGTGAAGAGAGTAGCAGGGGTTACCCGGGCTTTATTAACCTTATAGGGATTGAGTCGCCCGGATTGACGGCCTGTCTGGCCATAGCTGAATACGTGGAGGGATTGCCTGAGGGTGTAAGGTCTTAGCAATATGTCTGTTAGCCACGCCTCAGAATTACTTAGTTACCAAATAACTTTGTGGTTATTTCATTTTTACTATCTTTGTATTCCCTTGCTGAAAGTGCAATGCTTAACCTGAACCAAATACCGATTAAATCACCCGGGATTATCGCACGCCGCACAGGAGACGAGTACGTTCTGGTTCCTGTAACGGATAATATTGCCGATATGACCAGTATGTACACTCTAAATGAGACAGGTGCATTTATCTGGGACATGATTGATGGTGAGCGGTCAGCAGAGGAAATTGCGGAAGCACTGGCCATGGAATATGGAACAGATCTTGACCTTACCCGTCGGGATGTGGCACAGTACCTCAGCGATCTCGATCAATACCTTATTACCGGAAAATGAAAGACTACGCTCTTAAAGTTGCAGACTATACAATCAGGTTCCGTTCGGTTATGGGAGGTCCCGACCTTGTACCCGGTGTGCGGTTCCACCGAAACCTTGTTGAAGGCAACAGCAACCATTACGATCTGCTTATAAGGGTTCATTCCGGACCACCACCGGAGTCGCAGGACCTGAAGCGTGTTTTTCACGCGCCTCTTATTGAGGAGGTTGGCGAGGGTCCGGTGCGCAGGCTTGAGAATTTCTGGAGTGTTTACAAGCATAAGTCGGGGCTGCTGCTGAAGACCATTTTTCCCCGCAAAAATGAGGAGATAAATGGTGCACTGCGCTACTCCCTGGAGGAGCCCGAGTGGGACCTCTACATTGACGGCGAACTTGAGGTTATTGATCCTTTTGAGTATCCGCTTGATGGCCTGATACTATACTACCTCACGGTGATGAACGGTGACATTTTCATTCACGGGTCGGCTGTTCTGCACGAGGGTCAGGGCTACCTGTTCACGGGAGTTTCCGGTTCCGGCAAAACCACTATGGCCAAGATATGGGAGAGCCAGGGGGCGCAGGTTATTCATGACGACAGGGTTATAATAAGGAAGACAAATGAGGGGTTTACCCTGCACAATACCCCTGTATACAACGACGAGGAGCCACGCCAGGCGCCACTCAGCCGTATTTTGCTCATTGGCCACGGCCTGCAGAACGAGATGATGCCTATGCGCGGGGCCAACGCCCTGTCGCGGATCATGGCCAACTGCATACAGCACAACTGGAGCGTTGACCTTATCGGGCAGCTCACAGGCTCACTATATCTGCTTACCACACTTGTTCCCGTCGCCGGACTATGGTTCGTGCCCGACGCCTCGGTCGTCAAATACATAATCGACCATGACCAGCCCCCACCCCCCAAAAAATGAGCTTCACCGGCTGGGCGCCCATCTGCTTGACGAGGGTTTGTCAGTGCGAGTGAAGGCCTCGGGCTACAGCATGTTTCCGGCTATCAGGCCGGGTGATATCCTTGAAATTATTCCTGTCGGGGGAACCGGGGCCTCCCTGGTTGCCGGAGAGGTTGTAGCGCTGAAGTGCGATAACGACTTTGTGGTTCACCGGTTCATCGGATATTTTGAAAAGGATGGGCGGCAGTGGCTGTTTACCAGGGGCGACAGCACCCTGAGAGCCGATGACCCATTCCCTCCGGAGGCACTGGCAGGACGTGTTATTTCATTAACACGTGGTAAACGGGTAATGAGAAATCCCCAGCCGCGGACCAATGTTTTCTACCGGCTGAACAGGCTGATGGTGATATTCCTGAATAAGGCTGGCAGGCTGGCAGGGAGATAGGATCAGAGCCAGACACTTACCCCATTTTATGGGTTCCCGGCTCGGAGCTATGTGATCAGTTCATCTGTGGGGTTCATTTTATGACCAACTCCCATTTTTTCGCGGTATTATAAGTGCGGGGACCAGCTAAAAGAATTCCTCCGGTACTGATGGCAGCGTAAGGGACAGCAGCAAAGCCGTTTGAACCACCCGACCACCTGTTGAGGTCATATACCAGCCAAGACATAAAGAATCCCCCTACTGCAACAGCAGTACCTGCCACCTTTCTTTCTGCGTTGCCTCGGACTCTTCCCCTGATGGAGATTATTTCTGCTGCCCCGACAGTATCCATCTGGTTGAATAAAATCATCTGGTTTTCAAGCAGATCATAGTTTCTGGTAGTTAGTTTACCTCCATAATCGGTAAGGATTGTTATTTTTTTCCCGGGCTTTAATACCAGCTCCCTGTGGACATCCGATCTTAGTCTGACAACAAGACTCCTGTCACTTTCAACCGGCATCTGACCATAAATCTCCGGTACAATCAGGATTGTCAAAATTACGAGTGCGATTTTCTTCATAGGTTTATTGGAGGATTAAAGAATTCGTACTATTGATTTTATGATATAACAGATAACTTTTCAATTTGATCTGAAAATCAGGAAAAGAGATATAATAAATATACTGTTTAATTCTCTTTCAATCGCTAATGACATTTTCCCGACTGCATGATGTTGTCTGTTATCCATTCAATCAGCCATTTCTGTTATTTAGTTATCTTTATAACCGAATCGACAGTTAATGAAAAGGCTGAATTATTTCCGTCGTTCTGTTTCCTTGGTCTGGAAGAGCTCGCCGATGTGGGCTACGGCAGGAACCATCTTAACGGTGCTGCGTAGTTTTCTGCCTCTGGCACTTATCTGGATGGTTAAGGTTCTTGCCGACCTTATTACCGGGTATGTTACAGGAGACGGTAGCGGTTCTGCTGCTTTTGGAGGAGAGATTCCGGTTGCGGGTCAGATTCTCTGGCCGGTGCTTGCGATTGTGATAATCTTCTTCGCCGATGAGGTGGCCGGAGAGCTGCTGGTTTATGTACGAAGCCGGCATGCAGCGGTTTTTGAATCCGACGTGCATGATATGCTTCACCGCAAGTCGATGGAGCTTGACCTCATGCACTTTGAGAATCCGGAATACTATGATCTGCTTGCCCGGGCCTCACGCGAGGCGCCGTACCGTCCAAACAGCATTATAGCCAATCTGGTTATGCTTTTCAGGGGTTCGGTGGCACTGGTGCTTATGACGGCAGTGCTTGCAGGGCTGCATCCGCTCCTTATTTTGCTGGTGGTTCTTGTCAATATTCCCGGTGTTTGGTTGAAGCTGCGGTTTGCAGGCATCATTTACCGTTCGCGTCGCGAGCAGACACCAGAGGCACGCAAATCGTCGTATTTCAGCTGGCTGCTTACCGGTGACAGACCTTCACGTGAGATAAGGCTTTTTGGACTGGGGAACCACTTCAGGAGTCTTTTTACCCGCAGTTTCAGCGGAAGAAAGCGGGAGGAGAATGAAATACTCAGGAAGCGGGCGTCACTGGAGATACTGTCGGGACTCTTCAAGGCTGCGGCACTTTTCGGTGCCCTTTACTATCTGACCAGGGAGGTCACCTATTCGAGAATAACCCCCGGTGATATGGCAATGTATCTGATTGCCTTCAGGCAGGTGCTTGTATATGTCAGGGAGATACTTACTGCGGTAGCCGGGTTGTATGAGGACAATCTTTTTATATCCGATCTGTTCAGCTTCCTTTCGCTTAAGGAGAGGGTTAAACCGGTGCATCCTGTTGTCTTTCCTCCGAAGCCGAGGGTGGGGCTGGAAGTCAGGGATCTTAGTTTTACCTATCCCGGGAGTGAAAGGTATGCACTTGAAAATATCTCTTTTACCATCCTCAAGGGTGAGACTGTTGCGCTGGTGGGACCAAACGGTTCCGGCAAAAGCACACTTGTGAAGCTGCTGTGCCGGTTGTATGATCCGCAGAAGGGGTCGGTACTGCTTGACGGGCAGGATATAATTCACATGGATCCTGTGGCTTACCGCAGGTTGTTTTCAGTTGTTTTTCAGGATTTTATGCTGTATAATATGACTGCGGGTGACAATATCAGGAGGGGGAATGTCGACACAACCTCCTTGCGTTTTCTCGGTCTCAAAGGTCGTAAATGAGAACCTGTT
>CAYUOS010000175.1:0-5636 GCA_964446435.1 uncultured Rikenellaceae bacterium
GAGTGTGAAGAAGTAATCTTTGAAGTTGAGAGCCTGGAGAAACTCTACGGGTGCCAGAATACAAGATATGAAATTGAGATCGAACTATCCGAAACAGCCGTGATAATAGGATCTCAGGCAGGCTTTAACGACAGGGTGGAAGGCCCCTGCAGGCCAACCATCGATTTCGGAAAATACGATCTGGTAATCGGAAGGAAATCAACACCCAGCCAGGTTGATACTATATATTATGAATACAAACGTGATTGCCCCGATCAGGACCTGGTACTTTCTGTTGAGATCATCCTGATTCCCGGTACCGCAATTGACAATGTAGTTTTCCATGCCCTTATACCCAAACTGGGAGACGAGGAGACGCTCATGCTGGAGGTGATAAGCACCTATCAGCAGAAATAGATCTATTTCCCCAATGCAATCCCTTATTAAACTTAAGATGAAGAAGACCCATTTGATGGCACGAGTTGTTGCCCTGCTTTTTGTATTCCTTACCGGATGCACAGGTACTGGTAGTTTCGAGATAATTATACGGAACGGAACTATCTATGACGGTTCAGGATCAGCACCCTATAGAGGAGATGTTGGCATCAATGCAGACACAATAGCTGCTGTTGGAAATCTTGGGAAGGCCAAAGGCAGGCTTGAGATAGATGCCGCCGGCCTTGCAGTGGCACCAGGATTCATAAACATGCTCTCGTGGGCTGTTGAATCTCTGATCGAGGATGGCAAATCACAAAGCGACATCAGACAGGGTGTAACCCTCGAAATACTCGGTGAGGGTGAGTCATGGGGTCCGTGGAATGATGAAATGAAGAAGCTGTTCAGGGAAGAACAGGGTGATGTCAGGTACGATATTCAATGGACAACCCTTGGAGAATACCTTGAGTTCCTTGAAAAGAAAGGGGTTTCAACCAATATAGCTTCTTTCGTGGGAACTGCAACGCTACGGATCTACGCTGTAGGCTATGAGGACCGCGAACCTACACCCGATGAAATGGAAACCATGAGGATGCTTGTCAGACAGGCCATGGAAGAGGGCGCAGTAGGTGTCAGTGCAGCGCTTGAGTATGTGCCGGCAGCATTTGCATCCACTGAAGAGCTGATTGAACTATGCAGGGTAGCGGCTGAATATGATGGGATGTATATAACTCACCTCAGAAATGAAGGCGATTATCTCCTCGAAAGTCTTGATGAAATGCTGGTCATTGCCCGGGAAGCAGAAATAAGGTCGGAAGTCTATCATTTCAAGCAGGTGGGACAGTCAAACTGGTGGAAGCTTGACGAAGCTGTAAGAAAAATAGATTCAGCGAGGGCTGCAGGACTTTATATTACTGCCGACATGTACAATTACATTGCCAGTTCAACCGGTTTCGACATCCTGATGCCCGACTGGGTGCAGGAGGGTGGCTTCACCGAATGGGTAAAAAGGCTGAAGGACCCGAAGGTAAGGCGTGTTCTCGGACCTGAAATCAAAAAGACAATAGTTGCCAAAACCGGAACAGCCGATAAGATACTGATTATAGGGTTCAACAATGATTCCCTTAAATACCTGACAGGCAAGACACTTGCCGAAGTGGCTGTTCTAAGAGGAAAATCCCCCGAGGAGACGGTAATGGATCTTGTTATAGATGATGGCAGCCGCGTTGGAGCTGTCTATTTTTCGATGTCAGAAGATAACATCAGAAAGCAGATTGCCCTGCCATGGATGGCATTCTGTTCCGACGGACAGTCAAATGCACCCGAGGGTGTTTTTCTGAAATCAAGCACCCATCCCAGGGCGTATGGCAATTTCGCACGGCTGCTAGGCAAATATGTCAGGGATGAAAAGGTAATACCCCTGGAGGAGGCTATCTACAAGCTGACTACTTTCCCTGCACAGAACCTCAGGATTACCCGCCGCGGAGCCCTGAAGGCAGGTTACTTTGCCGATCTGGCCATATTCGACCCCGAAACGATACGCGATAATGCCACCTTTGAAAATCCAAGACAGTACGCCACAGGAATGGTTCATGTCTTCGTCAACGGGCAACAGGTTCTGAAAGACGGGGAACATACCGGCGCCCTTCCCGGCAGGGTTGTGAGAGGCCCGGGATGGAAAAGCAAATAACAGGAATTGCCGCCTGACGGCATCGATTCCCGGGGGGTTGCTTAACAACAAAAAGCCCCCCTGCTGTCTCAGGAAGGGCTTTGAGTTGTAGCGAGACCGAGAATTGAACTCGGGACCTCATGATTATGAATCATGCGCTCTAACCATCTGAGCTATCTCGCCGTTTTGAGGCTGCAAATATAAGATTAACTTTTTATTAATTCAAGACAGCGTTTTTCCTTAGGATATTTTTTTTATATTGCGGGTAATATACATTCTCAATGCCGGAAATTCCGATGAAAGTACAGTATGAACTCGAGTATCCAATGAACTGCTCTCCAAAGGTTCTGTACCCCAGGATCAGCACCCCCGAAGGCCTTGCAGAGTGGTTCGCCGATGAAGTGACAAGCGAGGGTGAAATCTTCTTCTTCACCTGGAACAAAATAGTATCAAAAGCCCGCCTTCTTTGCACAAAAGAGAACAGAATGGTCCGTTTTGAGTGGATAGGCAGGGACAATGACAGTGACAAGAACACGAACTATTTTGAGTTCAAGATAAATATTGAAGAACTAACAGGAGACGTGGCCCTCATAATTACCGACTTCGCCGAACCCGACGAGAAGGAGGACGCAATCTATCTATGGGACACCGAAGTACAGCGACTTAAATCAGTGCTCGGCTCATAACCCCAAACCACGGTATGATTTTTGACAAAAATCGAGTAGGTTTGTCAAAAATTTAAACCCCCTCATGAAGAAGGTAAACATACTGGTAATTAAATCATTTATCGGTCCGCTCATACTGACCTTCTTTATCGTTCTGATAATCCAGATTCTGCAGTTCCTCTGGCTCTATATCGACGAACTCGCCGGCAAAGGCCTCGAACTTGGCATCATGGCAGAGCTGCTATTCCAGTTCACCCTCGTCTTCGTACCAACTGCACTGCCACTGGCAATACTACTGGCAGCATTAATGACCTTCGGCAATATGGGGGAACACCTTGAACTGACAGCAATGAAATCATCGGGGATATCGCTGCAGAGAATAATGAGGCCACTGATAATCCTGATGGTTATTCTGGCAATAGGCTCCTTCTTCTTCTCTAACAACATTCTCCCCTACTCCAGCCGCAAAGCACGCACACTGCTCTGGGATATCAGAAACAAACGTCCCGAACTGAATATTCAGGCAGGATCATTCTACCATGGAGTAGACGGACTGAGCATAAAAATCGGGGAAAAAGATCCTGAAACAAACCTGCTAAAAAGAGTACTCATATATGACCACCGGGAGAAACGTGGCAACGTAAGCGTTATCTACGGAGATTCAGGTTATATGAGAATCACACCCGATAAGTCGGGCCTGATAATGACACTATATAACGGGTATTCATACACTGAACTTGTAGAAAAAGGAAAGACAGATAGTGAAAGAACATTCCCATTCCGCAGCGACTCATTTGAGGAGCAGACTGTTGTTGTCGAACTGGCCGGATTCGACCTTATAAGAAGCGATGAGAACCTATTCGGCTCACATGCAGCTATGCTGAACATTACCGAGCTTACCGAACAGATAGACTCCCTGAACAAGAGATACCTCTTCAGGCTGACCAACGCATTCGGAGAATTCTTCGAGAATCATATCTACAGAGTAAGAAACCACTATGTGATACCGGTACCCGACACAGTCATTGTAGAGAGAATGGAGGTTTTTGCCACCTTCGACACTCTCGATAACCACCTCAGAAATGTAGTGGTCAGCACGGCTATCGAAAATGTCAGGGAAGCCTCCAGATTCCTCGACCAGAAATCAGGGGCCCTCCACAATGAGGTCAAAAACATCAAGAGATATGAAGTTGACTGGCATAAAAAGTTTACCCTGCCATTCGCTTGCATCGTATTCTTTTTCATCGGTGCTCCCCTTGGGGCAATTATTAGGAAGGGAGGCCTGGGAACTCCCTCAGTCATATCTGTGCTTTTCTTTGTAGTCTATTACGTAATATCGATGTCGGGTGAGAAACTGGTCAAGGAAGACCAGATATCATCTATAGGAGGAATGTGGCTCTCCTCCTTCATCCTGCTGCCTATTGGAATTATGCTTACTTATATGGCAACAACAGACTCGGTAGTAATGAATACCGAAACATATTCCCAGCTCTTCAAGAAGATAATCGACAGGTTATCAGCAATCACGGGAACACGGAACGGATGATATAAGTCATCTATTTTTGAGCAAATAATCAGTTAATGATACTTTGTTTTTCCTTACTTTTGCGGTCACCTCAGAATTAAGCATAACAGCCAACAAGCTGTAGCAAATCATTATAATGGAGAATTTCAGATTCGATACGATTGAAGATGCCATTGAAGACATAAGGCAGGGTAAGGTCATAATTGTTGTGGATGATGAAGACCGCGAAAACGAAGGCGACTTTATCTGCTCAGCAGAACTGATTACCCCTGAAATTGTCAACTTCATGGCTATGTACGGCAGAGGACTGATCTGTGCGCCGATACCAGAGGAGAGGTGCGCCGAGCTTGAACTCGAACTGATGGTGGGCCACAACACTTCACTGCATGAGACTCCCTTCACCATATCGGTTGACCTTATTAGCCCGAGTACCTCCACCGGAATCTCAGCCAGTGACAGGGCTCTTACAATTAAGGCACTTGTAGATCCGAAAACAAAACCCACTGACCTCGGAAGACCCGGACATATATTTCCTCTCAAGGCAAAGTCAAGAGGCGTTCTGAGACGTGCCGGGCATACCGAAGCGGCTGTCGACCTGGCACGACTCGCAGGTCTGCGGCAGGGAGGAGCACTGGTCGAGATCATGAACGACGACGGCTCGATGGCCCGCCTCCCCGATCTGGTTAAACTGTCAAAAAGATTCGGCATAAGGATCATATCAATCAAAGATTTGATAACATACAGGCTCAGAACAGACTCCATTATCGAAAAGGGTGAGAAGGTAAAACTCCCGACACACTATGGTGAATTTGATTTCATACCCTTCAGACAATTAAGCAATGGCCTCGAACATGCTGCAATAGTAAAAGGATCATGGACACGTGATGATACAGTACTGGTGAGGATCCACTCAAGCTGCTTCACCGGTGATATCTTCGGATCACTTCGATGTGACTGCGGCCAGCAGCTCCATAAAGCCATGGAACTGGTCGAAAAGGAAGGCACAGGTGCCGTTATCTACCTCAGCCAGGAGGGAAGAGGAATCGGACTGCTGAACAAGATAAAGACATACAAGCTACAGGAAGAGGGTCGGGATACTGTAGAAGCAAACCTCGAACTCGGCTTCGCCGAAGATGAAAGGGATTATGGCGTGGGAGCCAGTATACTAAGAGAACTGGGCCTTGGTAAAATCAGGCTCATATCAAACAACCCCGTAAAAAGGGCCGGACTGGAAGGATACGGCATAACCATCGTCGACACAATCCCTCTTGAGATAGAACCCAACAAGCACAATGAATTCTACCTCGAGACCAAAGCAAGCAAAATGGGCCACAGGATCTCGTGCTACAAGATGAAGTAATTA
>CAYUOS010000176.1:0-5604 GCA_964446435.1 uncultured Rikenellaceae bacterium
CCTTTGTAACCATGTGGCTTTGCAGCCACTCCAATCTCCTTCAACCGGTCACTCTTCATATCTGTCCGGCCTTTACCTGATAGAGTCTACTCCTTTTCAGGAGCCGTCTCTCCGGCCTCCCCGGTGTTCTCTTCAGGAACTACTGCCTCAGGAGCCTCAACGATGGCCTCAACCTCTGTGCTGGCCTCCGCTTCGGGAACCGAAACTTCCTCTGCCGTGTCTGCATCAGCCTCTGCTTCTGAAGAATCAGATGAAGCAGCTGCCCTGGCAGCCATTGCGGCATTCTTCTTAGCCAGTTCTGCAGCCCTGGTTTCGTTAATCAGCTTCTCCTCAGCAATTCTCTTCCTCTTCTTCTCTTCACTATCTTTCTCGAGTGATGAGCGCTTCAGGTCAATTGTCTTCTCCTTTTCGGAAAGCCATTCATTGAACCTCCTGTCGGCCTCAGCCTCATCAAAGGCTCCCTTCTTGACGCCCTCAAGAAGATGCTTCTTCAGCATGATGCCCTTGTACGACAAAATCGCACGGCATGTGTCTGTAGGTTGCGCACCTTTCTGCAGCCATCCCAGCGCACTGTCGAAATCGAGTTCGATAGTTGCCGGATTAGTGTTCGGATTATACAATCCGAGCCTTTCAATGAACCTGCCATCACGTGGCGACCTGCTATCTGCTACCACGATGTGGTAGAAGGCCAGCTTCTTGCGGCCCTTCCTAGCTAATCTGATTTTAACTGCCATTAATTCTTAAATGCTTAATAATTAAACCTACATGAAATTTTTGAGGCTGCAAATGTACGGTATTATTTTGTAACGGGCAAGTTATGAGAAAAAAAAGCAGCGCACCCTGCGGCACGCTGCTCTATGTTTAAATCCTCTGTCAGAATCGGAACACTAGTATCCCGGATTCTGGTCAGTAGCCTTGTCCATGAACGGGTTTGCGTCAAACTCAGCCTCAGGGATAGGATAGATCATTTTGTTGTCGTATGCCGGCAGGTTCATAATCGGAGACCAGTTTGGTCCGGTTATGTTTGGCCTTGCCAACGGCAGTCCGAGCCTTAGTATGTCGAGAAATCTGAATCCCTCACCAACAAGCTCCTTGCGACGCTCCATCATTATCTCGTTGATCAGTGCTGAACCGGTATTTGTCGACTTAACAGCTCCCGGCACGGCACGTGCCTGAATAACGAAAAGAGCATCCTGTGCGGCTGTCCAGTTGGGTGAAGCCTTCCTGGCCTCACACTCTGCCTTCATAAGGAAGAGCTCTGAGGTACGGGCAAGAGTAGGCTGGTCGAGACCGACACTACCGAAGTTGCTACCCCTTACACCATCCATTCTTGGAAACTTTCCGTAAATAGAGTGAATGCCGGGTCTTACAAACAGGTCAGAAGCGGCTCTGTTGGGATAGAAAAGGGAATTGTCAAGAACAGCACCATCATCATAGAGATCGAGAGCCTCGGCAAATGAATAGTCATGCCATCCTTCGAAGTGGTAAAGGAAAGTCTTGTAGGGTCCGAAATAATCAGTCACATTATCATTTCCGAGGTTCCAGAACAGGGGAGTAATATACCACTCTCTGCGGATATCATTGGCAGCATACTCATTCAATAGTGCCGATGTTACGAAAACGTTACCGTAACCCTCAGGATGATCATAGAAGTTCGAAAATCCGAAGTAGATGCCATAGTCGTCGGTATTGAACGGAACGTTGAAGATTGACTCAAAAGTTTTGCGGTTAATTCCCTTCTTGTAATCATTGAGGGCAGCTGTAGTCGTCATAATATCGGGTGCATCTGCAATAGCTGCATTAATGTAGGGAATAGCAGCATCATATTCAAGCTTCGTCATTTTAACCCTTGCCATTACGGTATTTGCAAATGCCCTGGTGATCCTGGTTGCACCTGATGCCTTACCAAGAGCCGGCAGACCTGCGATTGCATCTGTAAGATCTCTCTCTATCAGGTCATATACATCCTTCACCTTACCTCTTCCTGTCATCAGACTTACATCACTCACCTCGTAAACCGGAACCCCCGGACTCTCCCCATTGTCTTTGCCATATGGGAAGCAGAAGATCTGAACGAGATGGAAATAGGAATATGCACGCATAAATTTCATCTGAGCCAGGTATGCATCCTTGGCCTCACCAACAAGTGGCAAATCAGCATGAATTGCACCATTGGTGTTCTCAATTACCCTGTAAAGGGCATTCCACCAGTCACGGGAAGCACCCCTGAATGTTGATGTGGGAATCTGCTGGTAGTTGTATACCTGTGGCCAGAAGTTCCAGTTGAGCTGCTGCGGAACGAAGCAGTCATCACCTCTCACCTCATTGAAAACCATCATCCATGACCCCATCAGTGTCGTCTGAAAACAAGCATCATAAACACCATAGAGCACTGCCATGGCGTTCTCAGGAGTACTGAAAGCTGCGCTTTCATCAATCTGGGTTGTGGGAAACCTCTCGAGGAAGTCTTCACTACAGCCAGCAATTAGTAATCCTGCAATCGTTAATGTCAATAATATCTTTTTCATAATTTTCCTCCGGTTTTGGGTTAGAAACTAAGATTGATCCCAAATGTTACCGTTCTTACGTTTGGTACGTTAGTAGTATTGGTCAGACCCGAAAGTCCCTGCTCTGGGTCAAGACCGGTATACTTTGTAAGAACAAACAGGTTGTCTCCATTTACGAATACTGAAGCACCATCAAGTCCTGTGCCACCAAGGAAACGCTTTGGAACTGAGTATGAAAGGTTGATGTTCCTCATACGAAGGAATGAACCATCCTCAAGAAATCTGCTCGATGTTTCATCACTCTGGGTGCCGTTGTTGTAAACAAACCTGGGCACATCGGTCTCATCACCAGGGTTCTGCCATGAGTTAAGGACATCCTTGTTGAGCTGATATCCAAGCCTCTTGCCATCACTCATTGTAGTCTGCTTCAGGCTGTTGTAAACCTTGCCACCAACACTCCAGTAAAACTGGAATGAGAAGTTGAAGTCCTTCATTATAATAAAGGTATTTGTCAACGCACCGTAGAAATCTGGAACTGACTGACCAAGCTCATAACGGGTAGCTTGTGAGTATGTATTTGTTGTCTCCCTTCCGGTTACATTACCTTCACCGTCAACTACGTCCCTGTACCACAGGGCCCTTCCGTTGGTTGGATCAACACCTGCATACTCTCTCAGATACCATGTATAAAGGCTGTTGCCGACTACCCATCTCTTAGTTCCGGAGATGATCTCCTCCTGTGAAAGGGCTGTGATCTCATTGGTGAACTTGGTGAAATTGAAATCGGTAAGCCATACAAGATTTGGTGATTCGACGTTGGTTGAATGAAGCTCAATCTCAAATCCCTTGTTCTTCAAACCACCTACGTTTGAGAGAATGCTTGTAAAACCTGTTGATGGAGGCAGCGGTTTATCCTGCAGAAGGTCGTCTGAAAGCCTGTCGAAGTATTCAAAGCTACCTCTTAACTTCCTGAAGATACCAAAATCGAAACCAACGTTCATTATTTTGTTCTTCTCCCACCTGAGGTCGTAATTCGGCAGACGGTTATGCATCATACCAATATTACCATCATAAACAGCCCCTAACTGGAAAGTCGGGAGATAAGCATAGGGAGGTACAGCCTGGTTACCATTGGTTCCATAGCTGAATCTTATCTTGAGGTCATCAAGCCAGCCTACACCAGCCAGAAAATCCTCCTGGTTGATCCTCCATGATGCACTTGCCGACCAGAAATCAGCCCAGCGAACTCTCGGACCAAACCTTGACGAACCGTCACGCCTGTAAGAACCTGAAATGTAATACTTGTCCATAAGGCTGTAATTAAGACGGCTGAAATATGAGATCATCGAAGTCTCTGTGGTAGTTGAACTGGGAGTACCGAAAGGTTCTGCCGCTATATCAAATTCATCTGAGAAAGGTATATCAAAGCCCCTTGCAGAGGCGTTCATATATTTTCTGATATAGTATTCTGTTTCATAACCACCCAGAACAGAAATCTCATGGGAACCAAACATCTTGTCATAGTTTATGGTTGTGGAGGTGAAATAGCTCCGGGTATCTTCAGAAGATTTGTCGGAGCTTCCCCTGTACGCCTTGCCATCACCATGAAAAGGATTCCGGAATGATTCTGCATTCTCGTTGGTTACCCTTCCGCTGACCTTCGTATCGAATACAAAACCTTCAAACATCTGCCAGTTAAGATTGAATGAGTTGAAGACATTTGTCGACCTGTGACCGCGTGGGTCAAGAACATTCTGGGCAATCGGGTTATAGTCTTTCGAAACCAGGTTGTCCCAGTTCCAGACATAGTTACCATCATCACCAACAACAGGATTGAAATTCGCGTCAAGGACATACAGTGGAACGTTATTGGGATATGTGTAGGCAGCATAACCGGTACCCGAACCATTGGTAATATCCTTTACTGTATTACCCATCTGGTGCCTGAGAGTCGAGGTATAGCCCACCATGATCTTCTTGTTGACCTGAGTAGTTACATTTATATGCCCCATCAGCCTCTTAACCTCATCAGGCACAGTAATGGCCTTCTGATCAAAATAGGTTCCCGAAAAATAGAATCGTGTACTTCCGTCACCGCCTGAAGCAGTAAGGTTGTGCTCCGATATCACACCCGTTCTGTGCGCAAGATCAAACCAGCTCTGGTCAAGCATCAACTTGGCATCAGGCTTCAGATTACCATTGTCATCGAAAGGCTGTGCTATATCGAAAGGATTCTTACCTGCAAGAATGAACAGATTGTTGTGAGCATAGCTGGCAGGATTGGCAATATTCTGGTCTACTGCATAGTTGTAAATCCCCTGCCATGACTTCTGCATAAACTCAGAAGCATTGAGCATCTCAAACTTGTTGGTGGTAATGTTCGAGTAACTCTGTTTCCCAACATAGGTAAACCTGGGTTTACCCTGAACGCCTTTCTTGGTTGTTACCACAATAACACCGTTGGCTGCCCTTGAACCGTATAGAGAAGCTGCAGCAGCATCCTTAAGAACTGTAACAGATTCAATATCGTTAAGGCTGGGAACCGATGCACCAACAATTCCGTCAACTACCCAAAGCGGATTCGCGTCGGCAGTAATCGAGCCAATACCCCTGATCCTTATTATCGGGTCTGCATTTGAAGAACTGGTTGAGTTAACAACATGAACACCGGTTGCATTTGCCTGTAGTGCCTTCACTATTGAAGTCGTCGGAGTCCTTGCCAGGCTCTCTGACCTTACAACCGAAGCAGAACCTGTATAGGACTCTTTTCTGGTTGTTCCGTAGGCGACAACCACAACCTCATCGACACCAAGGAAGTCAGGTTCCAGAACAACGTTGTAAACGTTGTCGGAGCCAACCGTCACTTCAGTCGATTTCATACCTACGTACCTTATAACCAGTACTGACCCTTCTGAAACAGTAATCGAATACTGCCCCTCGAGGTTGGTCGCAACGCCCGTAAGCGACCCCTTGATCTGAACTGTGGCGCCAATGATGGGCATACCATCATCAGAACCGGTAACAGTTCCGGTTACGGTCTTCTGCTGTGCGTTTACAGCCAGCGCCAGACCGCAAATCATAAAAACAAACATTAATA
>CAYUOS010000177.1:0-5570 GCA_964446435.1 uncultured Rikenellaceae bacterium
ACAAAATAAGCAGCCCTATGCACTAATAAAATATGCCGTTTACCGAATGCTTACGGCAGAAATAGTTGCCGACTCACTATAAAAACAACCTGACAAGAATCAATATCAATCCGATGAGCAAACTGATCTATCTCGACAACTCAGCAACCAGCTTTCCGAAGCCAGATGAGGTTTATGATTTTATGCACAGCTTTTATAAGAAGCACGGTGTGAATCCGGGCCGGTCAGGATTTGATGCCGCCCTTGAGACTGAAGAGGTGGTGTTCAATACCAGAAAGATGCTGACGGAACTCTTCAATGGAGGAGGCGATCCCAACAGGCTCACCTTCAGTTACAACGCCACAGACTCACTAAACCTGATCCTGCTGGGTCTGGCTGAAAAGGGAGATCATGTGATAACCACCATGCTGGAGCATAATTCGGTGTTGAGGCCGCTCTACCACATGGAGATTGATGGTCGCATCGAGGTAACGTATGTTCCGTTTGATGAGGCAGGATTCGTTAATCCCGATGACATCGGGAAGGCGTTCAGGAAGAACACCAGAATGGTGGTATTGAATCATTGCTCAAACGTAATCGGCACAATTCAGCCAATAGCAGAGATAGGCAGGATATGCCGCGATGCAGGCATACTGCTTGTTGTTGACGGCAGTCAGAGCGCCGGGGCAGTCAAGGTAGACATGCAGGCGATGAATATAGATGTATTCATTTTCACCGGGCACAAGTGCCTGATGGGGCCCACCGGGATAGGCGGTTCATATGTAAGGGAAGATGTTACGGTACGTCATACCCGATATGGGGGAACCGGTGTTCGTTCGGCACATCCGACGCATCTTGACGAGTATCCGTACCGGCTTGAGACAGGCACACTGAATCTGGTTGGTGTGGCCGGGCTGCATGCCGGGGTTAAGTGGGTAAACGAGCAGGGAATAGAAAACCTCCACAACAGGGAGATGGGGCTATGGAAAAAGCTAAAGGAAGGCATTGAGAAGAATGAGACTGTTACCACCTACTGTGCCCAAAGCGCCTGGAACCACAATCCTGTTATCAGCTTCAATGTAAAGGGTTTCGAGGCTGGCGATGTGGGTACAATCCTGGATGTTGACTACAACATTGCCTGCCGCACAGGGTTGCAGTGTGCGCCTCTGGTACACAGACATCTTGGCACCGAGCCGATTCACGGCACGGTAAGATTCAGCATCGGACCCTTTACCACAGAGGCAGATGTCGATGCAGCAATCGAGGCTGTTGAAGAGATAGCATCTCTCAGGAAGTAGGTCTATCTCAGCAGCCGCCGGCGACTCTCTTTTTTGCAGTTGTTGGTCTTATTGCAGGCAGTGCCGGTGGCGGGGCAGATGACTGATCAGCCGGAGAGACACCTCCCCCACCAAGAGCCATCGATGCACTTTTCCGGAAGTCATACCTTGCGAACTCCTCATTAGGGCTCGTCGAAGGCGGAGCCTGCGGATTAAGGATATTCTCAAACCAGTAGTTCAATCCACCCTCAAGAACGTAGTTGTTCTTATAGCCCAGTTGACGGGTTATCATCCACGCCTCGTTGGCCTGTATCGTCCCGTTCGAATAGAAAACGTTCAGTTTGATGTCCTGATTCAATATGACTGTCCATTCATCAGAGAGCATATCAGTCAGAGGGATATTGATTGCTCCTGGCAGGCTGTACTTTTCATAGTCATCCTGTGCTCTTACGTCTATAAGCCTGATTGACGGGTCACCGGCCACGAGCATTTCGGCCACCATGTCAGGTGCAACGAACTGTGATCGGGAGTTGACCTCTTCGAGAAGCTGTGCTGCCGTAAGCTTATAGGGCTTCGTTGTGTTCTGTGGAACCGCTGCGATTATGAGTCCGAGCGGTATTACTGCTGCTGCAAGGATTATTCGTGGTTTCATATCTTCAGAATTTCGGGTGCCGGGTGCCGGGTTATTGTCCTGTTAATTGTATAACATTAGTAATCAGTTATTGTTCAGTAGGCTAATAATCTTCGCGGGGGAATTTCTTTTCTGCCCATTCTGCAACAAAGAACATGGCCATTGCAGCCAGGATGAGGATTAGTGCGAAAAGACCATCTTTCATTCCCAGCGCTTCAGAGACTTTTGGTTCTCCGAGGTAACTGGCCATGTATATCCCCTCCCAGAGATCATATCCGAGGCCGAACAGGAAGACCCCGATAAAGAGTCCGCCAATAAATACCAGTCCGTCTATTTTGCCTATTGCCGCGGCGCAGAAGCTTGTACCCGGACAGAATCCTCCGAGGATGAATCCGGCTCCCATTATTATTCCGCCAAGGATTGCTGAGGTGAGGAATGTCGGATTGACATATACCCATTCAAGGTCTATCCAACCAAACAGGCTCATGAAGAGTAGTCCGAGCATCGCGGTTATGGCTGCGGTGAAGAAGACCTTAAGCACGACGGCATCGTAACCATAGAATATACCTGCCAGTTTGCGGCTTGATGAGAATCCGCTGCTTTCGAGCACCCATCCGAAACCGATTCCGATAATGAATGCGAGGAAGAGGTTGGTATTTTCAGATATTATTTCATTTACTACAAGTGGTCCCATTTTCTCTTACTTTTTATATCCAGTTTCTTCTTACAAAGTATGCGAGTGCGAAGGCCGTTCCGAAAATAGCCATCATTGTAACGAATCCTCCCAATGAGAGCACCGCCATTCCGCTCAGCGCCGAACCGCTGGTACAACCGCGTCCGAGTTGCGATCCGAAGCCGAAGAGAATTCCACCGGCGAGAGCGAATATCAGACGCCTCTTAGAGGTAATCTTCGGAGAGTGCTCCACTTTTACCTTCAGTCTTCCGGCGAATGCTCCCGAGAGGAATCCTCCCGTCAGCACGCCCAGCATCTGGAACACGAGCCATGTCTTCATGGGGTGACCGGAGTGAGACTCCCTGTATTCCTGGACGAAGCCGGAGGCATCAGATGCTGCCGGGGCAACTACCTCCATTCCTGTTACGATAACGCTTTTGAGGGCTCCGCTGGCACCGAGGCCCCTTCCTGACACGAAGTTGGCGGCAAGGAGTACCAGACCGAGCAGTACCCCTCCCAGATAGGGATTCAGGTACCGTTTGCTTCTTTCCTGACTTGAATGAGTATTCATATAGAAACAGATATTTGATTATCAATACAACCACCGGCTTTCCTGTCCGGCGAAGGCAAAAATGAACCTGAACATAAGGCTTCCGAAGAGTACCAGGGTTCCGGGTATCAATGCCGGGATATGGTATCCCCTGAGTTCCATTATTTCGAGTATAGCCGGAACCAGGATACCGAGGAAGACCACGAAAATCCAGAATACTGCTGTATAGGGTCCGCCGAGAAATAGCATCGCGGCCTCAATCTGCACCTCGGTACTGGCCAGGAACCCCATGAACATGTGTGTTATGAGGAAGAGTTCAATACCGAGAATTACCAGGTCAATTCGGGTCATCAGCAATCTTTCGGTCCTGTCCTTAGACATCAGAATTATAGCTGCTGCACCTGCCGACAGGCCAGAAGCGAGGAAGAGCGGGCCCAGTATTGAGGTGTTCCAGAGAGGCCTTGCATTGAAGGCTGAAAAGAGTATGCCGGTGTAGATACCAAGTATCACCGAGAAGATCAGCATTACCCATGCAATTGCCGCCTTGTACCTGTTGAAGAATGCCTCGAGTTCCTTCAGCCACCCGAAGGGCCATTCGAATTTCGGGAATAGGTCTTTGATGTGAAGTGCGCACCAGATGAATGATGCGGGGGTTACCACCATGAGGGTCCATGCGCCCCATGACATCGGGGACTGGATTTTCAGTGTGGTGTAGAGTTGCCAGAACCAGGGTTTGTGGTTGAGGTCGTAGAAGAGGGCGAGCAGACCTATGATAAGCAGGAAAGGCGTTATGAACGGTGCTTTGCGCACGATGGTGGTGTATGTCTTCTCTTTTCCCAGGATGTAGTAGAGGCTGGCGAAGAAGAGGATTCCGGCGGCGAGGCCCCCGAGAAACAGGTAGAGTGGTATTGGCCAGTGCCAGATGTGCAGTTGCGGGTCGATGAGGGGGTTAGCCCTGCCGCTGATGATGAGTTCCTCCTTCATATGGGCTTCAGATTAGGAAGTAAAGCTGGGGCCTTGTACCGGCCTCAGGGATCAGTGTTTTATACTTTCGCTTTTTTATTACCATGCTGACCTCGCTGTTGGGGTCATCGAGATCGCCGAAGTACATGCACTTTGTGGGGCAGACGGCCACGCAGGCTGGCTGGAGGCCCTTCTTCACCCTGTGGATGCAGAAGGTACATTTATCGACGTATCCTTTGGGATGCGGGAAGCGGGCATCGTAGGGGCAGGATGCGATACAGGCGCCGCAGCCGATACACTTCCTGGGTTTTACCAGTACTGTGCCTCCGTCGGAGTAGTGGCTTGCTCCGGTGGGGCAGCATCTCACACAGGGAGCATTAGCGCAGTGGTTGCAGCGCTCAGAGCGTATTTCGAGTTCGAGCTGAGGGTAGGTTCCGTCAGTGACCTCCACCACCCAGTCGCGGCAGTAGCCGATCGGGACGTTATTCTCTGTCTGGCAGGCTACCACGCAGTCGCTGCAGCCTACGCATTTCAGGGTATCGACAGCCATTGCATATCTCATGATACCACCTCGCTTTCAGGTTTTTCAGTAAGGAATGTTACAAAATTGCCTCTCATGCCTGTTCCTCCCATTATCGGGTCCATCAGCACCCTTGTAATCAGTTTGGCATCGCTGATACCCTTGCCGTAGGCCCTGCTGAGTCGCTTGTCGGCATGACCGAAGCCGTGCACGATATAGACCGAATCCCAGCGGATACGCTCGGTGACCCTCACGTTTGCCGAGAAATGGCTGGTGGCGCCATCCTGGTTCATGAGCCATACAGGCTGGCCGTTCTTCAGGTGCCACTCATTAGCGACCTTTGGGTTTACCCAGACGGTATTGACATCCATGAGGTCGGTAAGGTTTGGGTTGTTGGCGGTGCGGCTGAAGGTGTGCATCGGGGCGCGACCGTAGATGAGGCGGTAGTAGCCAAACGGAGGCTCCTCGTGGGGAGTGTAGTTTGGCAGCGGGTCGAATCCTTCTGCGGCGAGTGATGTGGAATAGAGTTCTATCTTGCCCGTATTGGTGAAGAATTCAACATCTTCATTATCGGCGAAATAGAGGTCGTCGTACTCACGCTCGAAGGTTTTGACACCGATTCGTTTCATCTCCTCGAGCGATGATCCTACCTGCTGCAGCTGCCAGTCGAGTGCCTCCTCGATGGTATCCCATTTGAAATAATCTTCCAGTCCGAGTCGCTTCGACAACTCCTTTGCCATCCATGCTGCCGGCTTTGAGTCATAGAGAGGCTCTGTGGCCGGCATCCTGAGTGCTATCTGTGGCTTGCGGTGCGCGCCTGTTCGGATGCTGTCGTACCTTTCGAGGTAGGTGCATTCGGGAAGCACGATATCAGCCCAACCCGTAATCTCCATTGGCATGGTATCGACCACCACCATCAGCTCGAGGTTCTGGATTGCCTCTATTGTGTTCTTCTGGTTGGGAAGTGTTTCGATCAG
>CAYUOS010000178.1:0-5394 GCA_964446435.1 uncultured Rikenellaceae bacterium
TTAACAGTTATTTATGAGTAAGCGATTTCTTAACAAGGTAGTTGTTGTTACAGGAGCATCATCGGGAATAGGAAGGGCTACCGCTCTTGAATTCGCAAGATTGGGAGCTAAGGTGGTAATGGCAGCACGGTCGGAGGAGAAACTCAAGGTTGCCGCAGACGATATTGTAAGGCTTGGTGGTGAGGCGTATTGTGTCATTACTGACGTTTCAAATGAAAGCGAATGTAAGGCATTGATAGATAAGACAGTAGAAAGGTACGGAACCATTGATATTCTGATCAATAATGCAGGAATCTCCATGAGGGCACTTTTCAGTCAGGTAGAGATGTCTGTATTGCACAGGCTGATGAATGTCAATTTCTGGGGTACAGTGTACTGTACGAAGTATGCGCTACCCTATCTTGTTGCCAACAGGGGTTCCCTTGTAGGGGTTTCATCAATAGCAGGCTTTCATGGTCTTCCGGGAAGGACAGGTTACTCGGCGTCAAAATTTGCCATGCACGGTTTTCTTGAGACCATCAGAATCGAGAATCTGAAGACCGGACTGCATGTAATGATTATATCACCCGGTTTCACCGCTACTGATATTCGCTTCCACGCCCTGAAGGCAGATGGAACCGAGCAGAAGGAATCACCAAGGGATGAAAATCATATGGATAGACCTGAATATGTTGCCAGGTGGATCGTAAAGGGCATTATCAAGAAGAAGCGCAACAAGCATCTTACATGGGAGGGTCGTCTTACGGCAATGTTCCAGAGGATTATTCCCGATCTCGTCGACAGGGTATATTACAATGAGATGGCAAAGGAGCCCGATTCACCTTTGAAGTAGGAAGATCAGACATCAGATTATCAGCGACATCCAGCATCAGCATGCTTTTTTTATGTCGTTTACTGTAATGAATGGTATAGTTATCCGTCTTTACCAACAGAAGATAACAAACCAAATAAAAAAGTAATGAAAAGGCTAATATGGACAATCTTGCTGGGTACTATCGTTTTGACTCTATCAGGACAGAGAACGGTTGATGCCATTTTTGACAGTTACAGGGGTAAGAGCGGCTACACTATTGTTAATATTGATGGTGGTTTGCTGAAACTGGCAGCATTGCTTGACAGGGAAGACAAGGAACTTGCATTTCTGGCATCTTCTGTATCGCGAATAAGAATTCTGGCGACAGACGACAACAGCAGGCAGCCTGACGCAGGATTCTATGAACGCGTAACTATGGCTGTTGATTTCTCTTCATATGAAGAATTCATGGATATCAACAGCAGTGGTGATCAGGTGAAAATACTTGTTAAATCTGTGGGGGATGTCTTTGTTGAATTCCTTATGGTTGTAGGTGGTAATGATAATGCAATCATACAAATCAAGGGCAAAATGAGTACAGATGAAATAAGGAAGCTGGCAGCAGTAGTAAATAGGGATGGTAACACATTTATGAAGTACAGGTGAGTTTTGCTTGATAATGATGTCAGACAAGGAATTTGAAAATATTGTTTTGCACAGTGCACGCAGGCTTTATTCAATTGCTTTCCGCATTCTCAGGATTAAGGAGGAAGCAGAAGATGCAGTTCAGGAGACCTATCTGAAGTTATGGAGAATGAAGAACCGGCTTGAAGAATATAAGAGCGTTGAGGCTTTGGCGGTTACAGCAGTAAAAAACCATTGCCTTGATTTGATCAGAAAAAGAAAGAATGAGACTTTGGCCGGTATTGATTCTGCTGGTTCAATAACAGGGGTTTTGCCAACACCCTTCGAGGTTCTGAGGTCGGCGGAGACAGGTGAGATAATTGAAAGCATTCTTGACAAAATGCCGCCGGGTTATTCCGAAATTATCAGAATGAGAGATATTGAGGGTCAGGACTATGATGAGATAGCATTGGTGATGAATCAAAATATCAACAGCGTGCGAGTTAAGGTAAGCCGGGCCAGAAAGATGTTGAGAGACGAATATTTAAGAGTTGAATATGAAGGATGTGAATCTTATAAGAGAGCTTCTCGATAAGTACTATGAGGGTAATACTTCTGAGACGGAAGAACAGCTTTTGCTGGATGATCTGCTGTCTGATACCCTGCCTGAAGAATTTGAACCGGACAGGGAAGTAGTGTGTTCGCTTCTGATTATGTCGAGAGAGCATAAGCCTTCCAAAGGATTTGAGGAAAGGATTATTGCATCACTCGGAACCGGTAATGATGTGAAAAAGCTTCCTTCCGGAAGAGAATTATACTGGAAAGTCTCGGGAATTGCAGCCTCATTGATAATTGCATTATCAATATGGTTTCTGATCGGTGAAAAACGCTATCAAGCCGATACCTTCAGCTCTCCCGAACTTGCATATGCTGAAACTGTGAGAGTACTGCAGCTGATCTCCTCAGAGATGAACCGGGGCAGGGCAGTCCTGACAGATATGGAGCCGGTGAAGAGAGTAGAAGATGGCATTACGGCTGTTGAAACAACAGGAATGCTTATCAGAAAAGGTTTTGGCTTTGCAGAAGATATTGTTGAAAGGATAGGGAAAGATAATGATAATGATAATGATAATGATAATGATAACGAGGAATAAACGTAATGAGATATGAGAAAGAAACTTTTATTGATGATGATTGTGCTGACTGTAACAGTAACTGCAAATGCACAAAAGGATCCGGTAGACGCTCTGTTTGAGAAGTATACCGGGAAGGATGGTATCACTTCGGTGTATATTTCCGGCAGGATGCTCAGGCTCTTCTCTGATCTTTCACAGGAGGACAAGGAGGCAGGCAGCCTGATTGGGAGGTTGACAGCAATAAGGGTATTGTCAATAGATGATCCGTTGCTCAATAAGACGATAAACCTCTACAATGAATTGGGCGGAAGTAATTACTTGCGTGGATTTGAGGAGCTTATGGTAATCAGAGAGGGTGCTGAAGTTGTTAGGTTCATGATAAAGGAGAGCGGAAATACGATAAGTGAGCTCATTATGGTTTCTGGAGGAACTTCCAATTCACTGATATCTATCAGGGGTGATATTGATCTGAAAAGCATTTCATCTCTATCAAGGAGCATGGGTATTGAACAACTTGAAAACCTGGAGAAGATTGACCGGAAACAGGAGATAAAAAAGTAGTGGATCGATGCAACCAGTAAGCAAAAGCTTTTGTCTATGATAATGTACAACATATTAACGGACTAAAGCTGACTGATTATGAAAAAGTATCTGAATCCAAGATTACCTGCGATAATCGTCCTGATTGCAGGAATAAACATCTCAGCCTTCGGGCAACTTGAAGGAGATTTTCTCAAAGGGGGTATAGGTGATGGAATGAAGCTCCTTGAGGCATACTTTTCTCCATGGGCCAAAGCATTCGGGGCCGGATTCAGCGGGGGCTGGTATAATACGGCTAAACCACACCAACTTGGAGGTTTTGACATTACCATCACCGTAAATACAGGTTTCGTTCCTGAAAGAGAGACCACATTTGATCTGGCAACACTCGGATTTGAGCATCTCTCGCTTGTCAATCCCACCGGATCATCAATTGCACCAACCGTAGCCGGCTTACGTGATGACGGTCCTGAACTTCACTATATGAGGAGTATAGGCGAATATAATGTTGAGGTTGCAAGTTTCAACTCTCCACCAGGAACCGGACTGAAATTCGTCCCTGTACCGATGGCTCAGATCGGAATAGGGCTTCCGTTAGGTTCTGAAGTAAAGGTCAGGTTCGTACCGAAGATCTCCATCGATGAGTCTGATGTAAGCCTGTGGGGGTTGGGTCTTATGCACAGCATTATGCAATACATACCAGGTAACGCCCTGTTGCCGTTCGATATTTCTCTCTTCGGTGGTTACACGAAATTAAAAAGCAATATAGGACTCAGTATATATCCTGATTCGTATGTTAATTATTCAACCTATACTGCAGCTGACTTTACAGGCCAGAAGATATCTGCTTCCGTTGAAGGGTGGAATGCCAGTCTTATAGGTTCATTCAACCTTCCTGTTATCACATTTTATGGCGGTTTAGGCTATGCCAGCAGCAAGACGGTTATAGATATTACAGGCAATATTCCTCTGCCCACGGTTAATGAGGTAACCCAGCCGCCTACAGTTATTTACAATGACTCTGGTGTTGTGAAAGATATTCAGGGAATCGATATTCAGGACTTCTCGGGTTTAAGGGCCAACATAGGTTTCAGGCTAAAGTTTGCAGTATTCACAATACATGCCGACTACACCAGGTCACAGTACAATGTATTCACAGCAGGTCTCGGGATTAGCTTCAGGTAAATATTTGTATATTTACCGGCACCCGGAACTATTCAGATGAGTGTCAGACCTGATCAGACTATCAACAGTAGCTACAGAAGCCTTCTGAGAGGTTCAGCGAGCCTATTGGCACCTGATGATGCCAGACGTATCAGGAAAGCCCTGAATGTCGCTCTGAAGGCTTGTGAGGGTGAGAAAACCGTCACCGGGGTTAATCCTGTGCTTCATGCTTTATCAGTTGCCAGAATAGTGGCAGGGGAGATGAATCTGGGCGCCAGTTCCGCGATAGCAGCCCTGATGCATGATGCAACCGGTTATCATGAGCTAACCGATGAATGGGTAAATGAGAACTTCGGCAAACAGGTTGCAGGAATTCTCAATGGCATCAGAAAGGTAAATTCCGTTGAGATTAAAAGTTCAGTCAGCCAGGCTGAGGGATTCAGAAAGCTTCTGATGAGTCTTGCTGATGATATCAGGGTTATTCTTATTAAGCTTGCGGAAAGGCTTGACGAGATGAGACATCTCGAAGGCGCTGATGAAAAGGCAAAGCTTCAGGTAGCCTCTGAGTCCTATTTTCTCTATGCCCCGCTTGCCCATCGTCTCGGCCTGTATAATCTGAAGTCGGAGCTGGAGGACATATCGATGAAATATCTTGAGCCCTCCGACTATGAACACATTGAATCGCGTTTAAGGAAGACAAGCTCTTCAAGGAACAGGCTCATCAGGGAATTTACCACCCCTGTAAGGGAAAAGATTGATAGTCTGGGACTCAGCTATGTGATCAAGAGCAGGACAAAATCGGTACACTCCATCTGGCAGAAGATGAAGAAGCAGGGTGTAGAATTCGAAGAGGTTTATGACATTTTTGCAGTAAGGATAATACTGGATTCACTTCCTGAGAGAGAAAAGGCTGATTGCTGGCAGGTATATTCACTTGTGACAGATATTTACCAGCCTAATCCCAGCCGGATGCGAGACTGGATATCGGTACCGAAGTCAAATGGCTATGAGTCACTCCATACCACGGTGATCGGACCACGAGGCAAGCGGGTGGAGGTTCAGATACGGAGCAGGAGGATGGATGAGATAGCTGAAAAGGGCCTGGCAGCACACTACCGCCATAAGGGTGAAAAGGGC
>CAYUOS010000179.1:0-5312 GCA_964446435.1 uncultured Rikenellaceae bacterium
AACGTCAATGATCCCCCGCATCACCGGTACCGGTATCTCCTCAGGTTTCCATCCCCCGGGCAGCCTGTTTACCCTTGCCTCATTGATGGTTACCAGTCGTCTCTCTTCCTTGCGGCTGAAATGATCACTGCGAAGTTTGTCATATTTTTCACGAAGGAACCTCCGGTACGATGAATCGTTGAGACCCGTCATCACATTAACGGCACGGGAGGCATCCTTTACATGGACCACAGGCTGTGAATATGCCGGCGCTATCTTCACTGCAGTGTGTATTTCCGATGTTGTTGCACCACCGATAAGTAGCGGCAGCCTGATGCCTCTTCTCTCCATTGCAGCAGCCACATGAGTCATCTCCTCAAGCGAAGGGGTGATCAGCCCGCTTAATCCGATATAGTCCACCGACTCCTCAACAGCCCTGTCAATAATTGTTTCTGCAGGAACCATAACACCGAGGTCAATAACTTCATAGTTGTTGCATGCGAGCACCACTCCCACAATGTTCTTGCCTATGTCATGAACATCGCCCTTTACGGTTGCCATCAGTATTTTGCCTGCCTTCTGTGCAGCCTTGCCCGCATTCTCCTCCTCAATGAATGGTGTCAGCCATGCTACCGCCTTCTTCATCACCCTGGCGCTCTTAACCACCTGTGGCAGGAACATTTTACCCGATCCGAAAAGATCGCCTACCTCATCCATGCCATCCATCAAAGGACCATCAATCAGGTTCATGGCAAAGGGGAACTTCGGACGCGCCTCTGCAAGGTCGGCTTCAATGAACTCGTCAATCCCCTTTATCAGTGAGTGCTTTATCCTTTCCTCCACATCCAGCGACCGCCAGCTTTGCTGCACTGTTCCATCCCTGGTTCCTTCCTTCTCCTTAATGCCCGATGCATACATTATCAGTCTCTCCGTAGAGTCTTTCCTCCGGTTTAGCAAAACATCGGTAACCAGGTCAAGGAGTGCCGGTTCAATTTCGGTGTAGACCTGCAACATGGCAGGATTGACTATTCCCATATCCATTCCGGCCTTTATGGCATGATACAAAAAGACTGAATGCATGGCCTCCCTCACTGTATCATTACCCCTGAACGAGAATGAGAGGTTACTCACCCCGCCGCTTACCAGAGCATGCGGAAGATTTTCTTTAATCCACTTCGCGGCATTAAAATAGTCGACAGCATAATTGGCATGCTCTTCCATACCGGTTGCCACAGCCAGAATATTGGGGTCAAAAATTATATCTTCAGGTGGGAACCCCGCCTTTTCGGTCAGCAGGCGGTAAGCCCGCCCTGCAATCTCAATCCGCCTTGGCAGCGCATCGGCCTGCCCCTGCTCGTCAAAGAGCATCACAATTACGGCAGCGCCATATTTCCTTACCTTGCCTGCCTGCTCAAGAAAAACCTCTTCCCCTTCCTTCAGGCTTATCGAGTTGACCACCGATTTTCCCTGAACGCACTTCAGGGCCGCTTCAATAACCGACCATTTTGAAGAGTCTATCATCAGCGGCAGTCTCGATATATCGGGTTCCGCCATAATGAGGTTTATGAAACGTACCATTGCCTTTTCGGCATCAATCATTGCCTCGTCCATGCAGATGTCTATCACCTGGGCCCCGCCTTCAACCTGGTTGCGTGCCACGGCAAGAGCCTCTGAGTACTTCTCCTCCTTAATCAGGCGGGCAAAGCGTATCGATCCTGATACGTTAGTCCGTTCTCCGACATTCACAAAATTTGTGTCAGGGGTAATAACCAGTGCCTCGAGACCGGAAAGGCGGGTATGCCGTTTTATCTCCGGCAATCTGCGGGGTGGGTATTTCGCAGCCTCGGCGGCTATGGCTCTGATATGATCGGGAGTCGTACCGCAACACCCACCGATTATGTTAACCCAGCCGTGCTTTATAAATTCCCCGGCAAGGCTTGCCATATATTCAGGACTATCGTCGTAGCCGCCAAACTGATTGGGCAGTCCGGCATTCGGATGTACAGAAGTAAAAAAAGGGGCGAGCCTCGACAGCTCCTCAACGAATGGCCCAAGCTGCTCGGCACCAAGCGCACAGTTCAGCCCGACGCTTAACAAGGGAAAATGGGAAACCGAAATCAGAAATGCTTCCAGTGTCTGTCCCGTTAGTGTCCGCCCGCTGGCATCGGTGATTGTGCCGGAAACCATAACAGGCAGAGATACTCCCCTTTCCTCAAACAGGTTGGATGCAGCATAAAGCGCAGCCTTGCAGTTAAGCACATCAAAAACAGTTTCTATAAGCAGCAGATCGGCCCCTCCGTCCATCAGTCCCCTCATCTGCTCATAATAAGCATCCCTGAGTTCATCAAAACTTATTGCACGGAACCCAGGGTCGTTTACATCGGGCGACATTGAAGCCGTACGATTGGTGGGTCCTACTGATCCTGCTATGAAAAAGTCACCTTTTGCCCCTTCTGACCGATACTTTTCTATTGCCGAGGCAGCCAGTCGTACCGACTCAACATTCATCTCATATAAAATATCTTCAAGATTGTAATCGGCCATAGCGACTGCCGTTGAGCTGAAGGTATTGGTACTGATGATTATTGCTCCGGACCTGAGGTACTCGAGATGTATTGATTCAATGATCTCAGGTTTTGTTATTGACAGCAGGTCGTTGTTCCCCTTAAGCGATGAGTGATGCGCAGCAAATCTTTCTCCGCGGAAATCATCCTCCGTCAGTTTATGCCTCTGTATCATGGTGCCCATGGCACCGTCGAGAACCAGAATTCTCTCTTTCAGTAATTCTCTTACAGGTCTACTCAATTATAACTTGTTTTATACTCAGCAGGCCGGTTGCAGCTAAACCTGACAATGACTTGTCTGCCACCTTCCGTCCGGTGTTAACAATAAAAACATCGGCGCGGCTTATTTGTTCCCTGTTCCTATACAACTGTTCAAGATTCACCACGCCCCGGACATATCTGTAGTCCGTACCGCAAAAGTATTCCGTTACCTCTTCAAATCCAAACAAATGACGGTCTTCTTCATAGTTGTACCTGAGGTATATCTCAATTCGGTGATTCCGGTTGAATTGTCTTACCCCACCCTGGTTTCTCTTTTTATACTCATACTTATACCCATACGAGCAGGCAGAAATGTCTGAGAGTACTGCACAACCTGTTGCATGGCCTCCTGCACCCTTACCGTAAAAAAACTGTTTGTCGGCGAAAGCTGCCTCGGCTATAACTGCATTATACTCATCATTAACATGATAAAGACTCTCTGAAGAAGACACGAAACGGGGCATAACATAGCCGGTGACAGCATCTTTGCCACTCTTCGACACATGTGCTACAAGCTTGATTCTCAGCCCCTTTTCCCGGGCATACCTTATATCATGCTCCGAAATGTTGTTTATTCCCAGGTGGAAAACCTCCGAAGGGTCGGGAAACAACCCATACGCATGGCCGGTGATTATGCAGAGCTTGTACTTCGAATCCCACCCCTCAACATCGAGTCGGGGATCGGCCTCCGCAAAACCCTTCTGCCGTGCCTCATCGAGCACCTCAGCATAACTCAGCCCCCCGGCCTGCATACGGGTCAGTATATAATTGGTGGAACCGTTGAATATCCCCTCAACCGAGTGCAGAAGCTCATTGTCATAATACTCTTCAAGATTGCGGATCACAGGTATACTGGCACATGCAGAGGCTTCGTACAGTAATGAAACACCATGCTCCTCCTGCAGGGCAATAAGCTCAGGAAGATGCGCTGCCACCATAGTCTTGCCGGCAGTAACCACATGCTTGCCCTTCCGCATCGCTGTGGTAACGATCCGGTATGCCTCCTCCGGATCGCTGGTCAGTTCAACAACCAGGTTTATTGTCGGATCGTTAAGAATATCATCCCCATCAAAGGTGAAGATATCCATTGGCAATCGTCTGGGCTTGCTGCGATCTTTCACGCAGATCTTTACAATTTCGGCTTTGAATCCGCTGCTGTTGATTACATCATGTAGCCCCTGACCCACACACCCGTAACCGAAAAGTCCTATTCTCAGATTAACTCTCTTCATTGCAGTACCATTTTTGAGGTGCCCAGAGATTCCAAGGTAGTTGCACTGCTGGTCCGGAGTATCGGGAAATTCTCCGGGAGTTGCAGTTCCGGGGAGGAGTCGTTAAGAAATTCCCCGGTGGTTGCACTGCTGGTCCGGAGTATCGGGAAATTCTCCGGGAGTTGCAGTTCCGGGGAGGAGTCGTTAAGAAATTTCCCGGCAACTGCGGTGATCTTCTCCGGTTCGGTAAGGAATCCGTCATGGCCAAAATCAGAATCAATTTCTGAATACCGACCATTCGGTATGGCAGTTGCTATCTGCATAATTTCCGATGCAGGAAACAGCAGATCGGAGCTGATACCAATACATAGCACTGAGGCAGTGACAGAAGCAAGTGCTTCATTGAGGCCACCCCTGTTACGGCCAACATTATGGCTGTCGGTCATCTGGGTTAGCCTGTAATATGACCATGGATTGAACCTCTTTACCAGCTTCTCACCCTGGTATGACTGGTACGATGAAGCCCTGAATCCGTTGATGACTGTGTCGGTGATTTCACTTTGCGTATTATTGTAAGCTACAGAGTTCCTGTAGCTAAGCAGTGCAATGGCCCTTGCCGCCTTCAGCCCTTCCCTGCCGCCAAACGGATTCCTTATCCGGAATGAGGGGTCGGCCTCCAGCGCAAGTCTCTGTGACTCATTGAATGCAATGGCCCATGGCGACTGACGGGCATTTGAAGCTATAAAAACAAGTTTCTCAATCAGGCCAGGGAACATAATGGTATATTCAAGAGCCTGCTGCCCCCCGACCGATGCGCCGGTAATCATCTTTATCCGCTTTATGCCCAGATGTCGTCTCAGCAAATCAAGTGCATTTACCACATCACGTATTGTCAGCAGCGGAAAATCGAGGTACCACGGCTCACCTGTGAATTCATTAACAGTAAGCGGTCCGGTTGATCCATAACATGAGCCCGGGATATTTGCACACACCACGAAGTAGCGTGAGGTATCGAACAGCAATCCCTCGCCAATCATTCCCGGCCACCAGGAGGCAGCGTCGGAATTGGCTGTAAGGGCGTGGCATATCCATAAAACATTATCGCCGTCAGTATTCAGGGTTCCCCAGGTGTGATATGCAATATCGAGTGAGGGAAAGGCAAATCCACCCTCGGTTCTGAATTCATTTTTATATCTGTATATATTCATGGCCTGTCAGATTTTTGAAAGTGCATTTTCGAAATCAGCAATAATATCGTCAATGTGCTCCAGTCCCACCGAAACCCGGAAGAGTCCCG
>CAYUOS010000180.1:0-5278 GCA_964446435.1 uncultured Rikenellaceae bacterium
ACAGAAAGAGGCAACTCGTTTAAGGAATCTTTGGGGTCTGGGTCCAACTGATCCTGTAAGTCTGTCAAGCCTCATAATTAAGCTTAACGTGTTGATTGTATTTAAGAAACTGAATCAGCTGTTTTCAGGAATGTCCATGATATCTGAAAATAACTCATTTCTGCTCATCAATTCCAATCACCCGATCGGCAGGCAGAACTTCACAATATGTCATGAACTATACCATGTATTTGTGCAGAAGGAACCAAAGCTGCATTCATGTATTATTGAAGGCTTTGATAAAAAAGACAAGGAAGAATATGCCGCCAATATGTTTGCTTCATTTTTCCTGATGCCTTCAGAAGGAATTATAGGCCTTATCCCCGAACATGAATTGAAGAAAAACAAGGTCTCTCTTCCAACAATACTCAGAATAGAGCAATTCTACCAATGCTCAAGGTCCGCAACTCTTTACAGACTTCAGTCACTGGGTCTGATAGATATTAAGTTATATGAGGACTTTTTGTTGAATATAGCAAAAGATGCACTGAAGTATGGTTACGATACCTCGCTGTATAAACCTGGAAGACATGATGTTGTAATTGGCAACTATGGCCCCCTGGCAAAAGAATTGTTCGACACCGGAAAGATATCAGAATCGCATTACGTTTCGCTGCTAAAGGATATAGGAATAGATATCGACGCTATCAACAATGAGGATTAACCTCGACAGAGAGAAGAAGATTGTTCTCAATGGAGATGTAATAAGTCATTTTATTAAGGGTGAGCTTATTAACATGTTGCCCGTATTTTATCCCAGGCAGCTGATTATTCTTGATATTGTAAAAGAAGAAGTCTACCGCAGGAAGAAATGGAAATCAATACTCGAACCGCTTATAATCTTTGAGGAGATTGAAGAAATTGAATTCCCCTCAGATATTACCTATTTGCGGGAATATGCATTTCTGATATCAGTAAAAGGACATGGTCTGGGAAGAGGTGAAAGTGCTTGTATGGTCTATTGCAGATATAATAAGAATGTCCTGGCTAGTAGTAATCTAAGGGATATTAAAAGATATTGCTCCTTACACGGGATTGAATACGTTACTACCATGGATCTAATCCTTGACTGTTATGAAAGAAATTTCCTGACAACGGAAGATTGCGATAGCTTCATTGAAAAAGTTCTTAATCGTGGCAGTAAATTGCCATATAAAACATTCAGAGAATACCTGGAATCAATTGAGGACTCTGATTGATGTTGATGCTTATCTGATAATCTATTATTCCACACGTTTTTTTGATTGACCTATTATATTTTGGGTCAAGCCGAAAAAAGTAGGGATTATTTTTTTATCCCCGCCGACTGAAAGTATCAGTAACCGTATAGTAATATCCCGTCGGCTTACGAACCTCTTATTAAACTCTGAGCTTCTTTTTATTGACTGACCTATTATTTTTTGGGTAACAGACCGGTTGAAGAGATTAATGAGGGGCAGGTTTAAGTAAGCGTTACTGTTCGAGCACTGCGAAGCAGTGTGAGTTGTAACGCGCGGGATTAATCTCTGAAAAACGGTCCCCAAAAAATAATAAGTCTTGACTTTTCTTTGCCTACTTTCTTTGTGTCCAAGACAAAGAAAGTAGGATAGAAATAGATATCTTTATAAACTAATTCCTATGCTAGAGATAAAGCAATAGTACATTGATAAAGAATATCTTAATACCATCATTAATCCTGCTGCTGACAACAATATCAGCAACCACCTACCCCCAGACAATAGGTATTAAAACAGGTATAAACCTTTCCCATGTCACGGTAGAAGGAAACGGATCCTCTCCCGGAGGTATCGGACCTGAATTCATCTTATCTAAGACCGGACCGATATTCGGCATTACCAGTGAATTTCATGTCGACAGGAACTTTATTTTCGAAACCGGTCTGAACCTCTCTTCGTGGGGTTATAGAAACAATTATGAGCAAGGTAGTGGGCCTCCTGTCTTAACCGAGGAAAACTATAATCTCTGGTATCTCAATATTCCTGTAATCGCCAAGCCGGTCTTCTCCGTTGGCAAAGCAAGGATTTACGGGGCATTCGGTCCCTATTTCAGCTATGGTGCATTTGGTAATCTTACAACCCAGATTACTTCAGCAAACCCCACCGAGACGGATGTAACTCCTATTAAATGGGGCACGGAAGAGGGCGTTGATGATTTCTTCCGATCAGACTATGGGCTAAGATTCGGGACAGGCATCATGTTCAGATCATTCGAACTGGGTTTTTCTTATAACCTCGGACTGGCAGATATTATACCAGATAGCGACCCCTTATCCATTGTCCGCAATCGTGTTATGGGAGCCACACTGGGCGTTAAGTTTGGAAATCGGAATGATGGTCATGTCTCATCAAGGGAAACACCCCGCAGGCAAAGAACAGTATCAGAAAAGACTACCACTGTAAAGGATCAGACAATAACTACCAGGACTGAAGATGTTATTCAGGCTGAAAAGGCCCGGCAGGAGCAGATCAGGATTGACAGCATTGCAGGAATAAGGCTGGTAGAGGAGGAAAAGTTACGGCTGGAAAAGGAAAAAACCGACAGCCTGGCTGCTGTAAAAGCTACGGCAGATCAGCTTGAAGCAGAAAGGATAAGGTTGGATAAAGCCCGTGCCGACAGCATAACACTCGCAGGAACCGGGGTGATCTACAGGGTACAGTTTGCAAGTACAACCACACCAAAAGGAAGCTATGCAATTACCATTGCCGGTAACAGATACAAAACCTGGGAATACTTCTACCTCGGAGCATATCGTTCTACCGCAGGGGAATTCAAAACATTAAAGGAAGCGGTCGATTTCCGGGAGAAACTTCGAAAAGCCGGATACCCTCAGGCATTCGTTGCTGCCTTCAGGAATAATGTCAGAGATCTCGACCCGAATCTACTCAGGTAAGCGTCAATCAGGTCACTTGGTATAATATTCATAAATCTCAGCCAACCCGGCATCAAGATCGTACTTGTGCTGATAACCCAGTCGCCTGAGCCTGGTTGCATCTGTAGTTTTTCTCATTGTCCCGTCGGGTTTGCTGGCATCGAAAATGATCTCGCCTCTGAATCCTGTTAAACTCTTTATTCTGAATGCCAGGTCCCGTATCGTTATCTCCTCCCCTGTGCCAATATTCAGAAAATGTGGTGGATGGCTATCAGCAGTATTTCCAGTACTCCCCAAGCCGATAATATCCTTCACATCCACATTCTCCATAAGATATACACAAGCTTCTGCCATATCGGACGAATACATAAACTCTCGCATCGGTTCTCCTGTACCCCAGACCGCTACCTTAACTCTCTTAACTTCACCGGTACCACCCCTGCCGGCTGCCGAACCACTGAACGCTCCACCTTCTGCATATCTTACACCATATTTGGCAAGCACTTCAAGTATTCCAGCCTCGTCTGCTTCTCCTCCTGTTTCTTCAATGGGATTCCTGGTTATATCTTTCCTTATTCCTGCCCAGTCTCCCTGTTCAAGGCATTTGCCCAGATGTATCTTCCTGAGTAACGCTGGCAGAACATGTGATCTTTCAAGATTGAAATTGTCGGCTTTACCGTAAAGATTGGTTGGCATCACCGATATGAAATTAGTCCCGTACTGACGGTTGAAGGACTCACACATCTTCAGTCCGGCAATTTTGGCTATTGCATAGGGTTCATTGGTCTGTTCCAGTGGCGATGTCAGCAGATATTCCTCCTTCAGGGGTTGTGGTGCATCTTTGGGATATATACATGTGGAGCCCAAAAACAATAGCTTTTTAACTCCATGCTTCCAGCAGGCATGTATGACATTGCTCTGGATCATGATATTATGATAAATAAAATCAGCCCTGTAGGTATTGTTTGCTACAATGCCTCCAACCAGGGCAGCTGCAATAAATACATATTCCGGCTGCTCATCTGCAAAAAAATCATCTACGGACTGCTGGTTTGTGAGATCAAGCTCCTTGTAATCCCGTGTAATGATATTGCTGCATCCTCTTCCTCTCAGTACTGCCGTAATAGCCGATCCTACCAGTCCTGTATGGCCTGCAACATATACTTTAGCTGTCTTGTCCATATAACCTATTCGAAATAGTTCAGTGTATGATAACCTCCGTTTTTCAGGTAGTACTCCTTCTTCATCAGTTCAAGGTCTGATTCAACCATATCTGCAATCAGACCATCAAGATCATATTCAGGTTCCCAGCCAAGCTTCCGTTTTGCTTTGGTCGGATCACCAAGCAGCAGGTCAACCTCAGTCGGACGGAAGTATTTGGGGTCAATCCTTACCAGTACAGGATTCTCCTTCTTCCTTGCTATGATACCCTCGAGCACTTCCTCTCCTGCCATCCCGCTAAACAATTTCTCATCTACAGAACCTATCCTGCCGGTTTCATCAACACCCTCTCCTTCAAATACAAGTTCGATCCCGGTTAAAGCGAAAGATTTTCTTATAAACTCCCTTACTTCAGTGGTTACACCTGTTGCAATTACGTAGTCATCAGGCTCATCCTGCTGCAGTATCAGATACATCGCCTTTATATAGTCCTTCGCGTGTCCCCAGTCTCTCTTCGATGACAGATTCCCCATATAGAGGGTCTCTTGGAGGCCGAGAACTATCCGTGCCAGTGCCCTTGTTATCTTCCTCGAGACAAATGTTTCTCCCCTTATGGGCGATTCATGGTTGAAAAGTATCCCGTTGCTGGCATGCAGACCATAGGCTTCACGGTAATTGACCGTTATCCAGTAAGCATAAAGTTTGGCACATGCATACGGACTACGTGGATAAAACGGGGTCTTTTCACTCTGGGGCACCTCCCTCACCATCCCGTAAAGTTCCGAGGTGCTGGCCTGGTAGATCCGTGTCTTGTTTGTCATCCCCAGAAGCCTTACCGCCTCAAGTATCCTGAGTGTGCCTATACCGTCGGTGTTAGCCGTATATTCGGGAATGTCAAAACTTACCTTCACATGGCTCATTGCACCCAGGTTGTATATCTCATCAGGCTGACACTCCTGAATTATCCTTGTTATATTCATCGAATCACTCAGATCACCGTAATGGAGTATCAGGTTCCTGTTTTCAATATGTGGATCCTGGTAAATATGATCTATCCTTTCAGTGTTAAGAAGCGAGCTCCGCCTCTTGACTCCGTGCACAACATAACCCTTCCTGATCAAATATTCAGCAAGATACGCCCCGTCCTGACCTGTAATTCCTGTGATTAAAGCTACTCGTCCCATAAATGCTGTTTAAAACATTAAAAAT
>CAYUOS010000181.1:0-5265 GCA_964446435.1 uncultured Rikenellaceae bacterium
TGTAACTTGGTTATAAAGTTATGAAAATTGGTTGTTGGTGCAAATATGTTGTTGTATAGCGTGAGGTTTTGTGGTTGTATGTAACAAAGCATGGTTAGGTGCGCTACCTGATCAGCCTGCCGCTGATAATCACCGGATTGTCGTAATCTGATAAATCGCTGTGTAAAGATTCCAGTATTGCCCTATGTTCTGCTCCGCTCGCATCTTCTGAGCCTTCTTTTCCTACTGCTCCTCTTCCCGATCGACCTGGGACTGGCCCGCCTGACGAATCCAACGCTTGCCGCAGTATCCTCCTGAAATCCGTTGCCTGTACCGGACAGTGTACAAATCCTCCATCCTGAATCACAAGCCCGGGTAACTCCAGCCAATAGCCCCATAAATCATAGTAAAGCGGATCAGCCTTTATTGCCTTCTGCCTGCTGATGTCGTAAATCATGTAACCAAAATCTGTAACATTCATCATGGCATTCCCCTGACTGATCGTCTTCTCATAACCTACCTGAATGAAATGAACCAATCCGGTACTTATACGAAGAAACTGATGCGATAAACCCTTAGTCATGTCTCCATACCTTTCAGGTCGGCCGGAAATAAACACTACCCATGGAACCAAATCATCACCTATAACCATAAGTACTGTGTCAGAGTCTGATGGCTGAACCAGTATCCTGCCTCCATCAGATATACTGAGCCTTGAATGCATGCCGGCCCAGGCTCCCGGATGGGGCTCATCCTCCTTCTTAATGCCTCCGGTTATAATCCCGTCAAACGTCTGAAAGAAAAACAAATACCCGTAGGTGCCGAAATTGCCTGGCATTACCAGCAGTAGAGAATCATCGTATACCATAATCCTATTGAGCGATCCCTTGCTCTGAAAGGGAATGGGTTCAGTATGAACGCGCCTCTCCAGATCATACCTGTTTATCTGGTTCCTGCCCATGTCGTGATACAAAAGGTACTTCTCGTCCCTGTCAACACACCACGCATCAATCTGGTTAAACTCACCGGGTCCATTCCCCCGCCTTGCAACCATTGAATGATAGGTTCCCGAAGAACTAAAATGATGAATTGCAGCCTGCCCAACCGAAACAATATGCCTCTCTCCAACAAATCCGTCGAAATACCTTAAGAGGGAGCTTTCAACTGTCTCAAGCCTGATTATCCTCAGATCATCAGCTATATCCGTAAGGTTCACGGGTTCCGGCTTAACCTCTTTCCTGGTGTCAATTACTGTCGTGCCAGTAATGCCGGTACCATTATCATCTGCACATCCCGAAAGAGCAAATGCGACAGCAACCAGACCGGCCATAATCATTCTAAATGATCTCATTTAATGGTTTCTAAGCAAATGGCTTCTATAGCTAATGACTTCTAAGCTAATGGTTTCCATAGCCAATGACTTCTAAGCAAATGGTTTCTATAGCTAATGACTTCTAAACTAGTGGTTTCTATAGCCAATGACTTCTATAGATAATGACTTCTACAGCTTTCCGCTGATGGTTGTGGTCTGATGGGTGGTGGTCCTGTATGAAAACACCAGATACATGCCTCCCATATCCAACCTCATGCTTATGTCAAGAATCATATCGTTGCCAGTCAGTTTTGAGTTGGATATATCATACTCGCAGAAACCTTTTCCGTCTGCGCTGGCATTGATATTGTCTGTTTTATCACTCATCTCCATCTTCAGCTTCTGCTCTACCTCAAACCTGGCAATGCCTTCCGATATGCTCACAAGCCTGTACGTTAACTCTGTCTTCATCTCCAGGGGTGCCATGCCTGCAATCGGAATGGTTAAGGGAATCATCTGTGTAAAAGTGTCGCCAACCTTCATCGCATGCCCGGGAAAATCTATCTTCCCCTGCAGGGTATTGATGGTCTCAAGAAAAACCGCTTTCTGTTCTTCCGTTATGGCAATGTTGGTAATCGAATCAACCATTAGATTCATATCCTTATCATATTTGCCGTATACAACCATACCGGTCATCGGCCCATCCTCATCTACAACCTCGTTCATGACTTCCATCGACGAGTGTGCTTTTACATATTCAATCCTTACCGGTATAAGACCATCAGCAGTCAATTCTCCAGTCTCAAATCTCATCACCATTGTGTTCTTCCCTTTTATGGCAATCGGTCTGGCCATACCCTGTTCTGCAAGGTCCTCCATTATGTCTGCCGATGCATCAAGATTCATTTTACCGTCAATCAACAGGTCTAACTCGGTGACGTAAACCTTTCCGGGTTTAAACATTTCCCTGAATAATACTTCATCCTGAGCACATACCGATACCACAAATGCCAGAAAGATAATTGTACATAAAGTTCTCATAGTCTTAAATATAGGTTAGTTTAGAATAGATTCATTTATCATGTGTGGTGTCTCTTACCTGCAGCCGCCCTGCCAGCTCAACCGCAACCTCCTCAGCTGCCTGCCTGCTTTTAAACCTTAGCAACGGACAAATCTCCCGGCCACCTGAATCCTTCAGTACAACGCTGAAGTCTCTCTCTCCCAGACTCAATGGCCTGTTGCTGCGACTGTAAACCGTCTGGCTGCGCCCCGACTGCCTTACCCTGATAGTCATTGTCTCTTCTACCTCTATCCAGCGGCCAAACCTTATCAGCCCGAAAAGAGCTGTGGCGTACTTTACCCGCCGGTTCCCGAAATCTATTATCGTCATTGTGCCGGTAAAGGCCGCAAAGGCTCCGATAAGCACCAGAAAGACCGCAGTCCATGATGCGAAAAGGGCAACCAGCCCGGTTAAGAGTATTACCCAGCCTCCAAAAGAGCCGGAAGGACCGAGGAGTTTGTCAAGACGGTGGGATTCGATGTTGCTCATGGTATAATTAGAAATTGCTCAGGGCGCAGGGCGGGGAGGGGAAGGGCAGGGAGGCGTAAATGGCGTAAAGGGCGTAGAGGGCGTAAATGGCGTAAATGGCGTAGAGGGCGTAAATGGCGTAGAGGGCGTAGAGGGCGTAAAGGGCGTAAAGGGCGTAGAGGGCGTAAAGGGCGTAGAGGCGCAAAAGGGTTGGTGATTACCTCAGGTCAATGTCGTCTATCGGGTTTCGGACTGACATCAGGCTGCGGCGGCTGACATGGGTGTATATCTCTGTGGTGCGGCTGCTGCGATGCCCCAGCAACTCCTGGATGTACCTTATATCAAGCCCGCTCTCATGCAGATGGGTGGCATAGCTGTGCCTCAGGGAATGAACACCGACCTCCTTCCTGATACCCGACCGCCGCAAAGCTCCTTTAAATACATTGTAAACACTTCCCGTCGTATACCTGCCGCCAGACTGCCCCTCAAAGAGATATACCCTGGGCCTGAACCCCTCAATATACTCGTCAACCTTATCCCAAACCTTGGCCGACATCGGAACTACCCTGTCAACCTTGCCCTTGCCCTGCCTTATGTGAAGCAGGTTGCGCGACCGGTCAAGATCGGTAAGCTTAATGTTCGTAATCTCACCGCGACGCAGTCCACACGAGTAAATCATCCATAAAATGAGCCTGTGCTTGATGTTCACCGTGGCATTCAATATGCGCTTCACCTCCTCCTTCGAAAAAACCTTCGGCAACGGCCTGCTGCGCTTCGGCCTCAGCAGACTTGCCGTGCTCACCTTTCCTCCGGTAAGTGAATAGTATGTCTTAATCGCCGTTACCAGCTGGTTCTGAAATGATGCCGAATAGTCAAGGGGTATTATAAACTCCGTCATAAAATCCGAAACATCGGATGTGGTAATCTCATCCGGTCGGCGATCGTTGAAGTACTTCAGAAATAACATCAGCATCGATGTGTAGGTCCGTACCGTACTGTCACTCTGACGCTTCTCCCTGAGGCGCCGCTCAAGCAGCCTGACTGCCTCGTGAGCCTCAAGTCCCAACTCACGTTGCCTTATCGCTCCCGCAACCTCATCGCGCTGTTTCACAATCGCCGGAGGTACAACATTCCTGCGCACATCAACCTCAAGGCCCTCATTCGAGAAATAATCACTCAGCGAATCAACAGCCTGCTTCGACCATGGCAACCTCCACTCATTCCTGCTCCTCAGGTAATCAACCTTTCCGTATTGCCGCATCTCTGCAATCCACCTCTTTTCATAATAGCCCTGAAACTTAATCATCATCATGCGGGAACCGGGGATATTTGCCATCTCGACACGTTTGCGGCGCGTAAAGAAAGGATTGTAATCGGTTGACCGCATCATTCGGGCCGGGTCATAATTCGTCGGGGCACCATGAGATGGTACGGCAGAATTCACATCTGCAGAAGTCTGGTCGGCCGTGCCATGCTGAGCTTGCTTCGTTTCGGCATTTGCCTGGACGGCTGTGTCATGCCGGGCTTGCTTCGCTCCGGCACTTGCCTGTTCGGCCGCATCTCTTGCTGACCGGGTTGGCGAATCGGGCTCAGTGGATGCCGGTTTTCGATCAGGGCCGGTTACTGGTTGACCTGCTACCTCACAGGTTTCGCCAAACCACTCCCTGAGGAATAGTACAACATCAGGCCTCGGAGCAATGTGCCAGCACCTCTGCTCACCCGAATACCTTGCCCCGGGTATGCGCCTCGCAAGGCCTATTATCTGAGGATTATACGGAAATTTAATCCCAATCCTCATGGTTCCGTCAATGGAGATCAACTCCGGTTCAATACGTGTTTTCATATCAATGCAGCGAGCGTTAATATATAATGAGAACCCCTGGTTCCCCGAAAAACTACTTCTCCTCCTCAGTCTTTTCCTTTTCTGAAGCCTCATCTCCCATGTCACACACCATGAGACCTGCCTTCTTGATAAGGAAATATGCAACAGAAAGCGCCAGAATAAGCAGCGAAAGTCCGATAAGCGTCTCACTCTCAAGGGTTTCAATCTTCAGGACAACCACTTTTCTGGCCAGGGCAATAATGGCCACCAGGACGACAACCTCAACGTGAACAACGTTCTCGCGGAGATATACCTTTATCGTGTCAAGTAGCTCAATGCCAATTAATACCAGCAGGAATACCCCAAAGAGATCCATCAGGTCATCAAGGTCGATAAGCAAATAATCGGAAGTGAGGATGTTCTTGATGAGAAAGTACCCGAGCTCAACAGTGGCAAGCAGAAGTATGCCGGCCATCATCACAATCAGGGCGTAAACGATGATCCTTTCAATTTTCTTTGCCAGTCTGTTCACTTTCATAATGCCAAGATAGTAAAAAAATGATTCAATTCATTAGTGTCCGGTTAAGAATTCCATAGTAATAATTGGTTTTCATCGGACGGATT
>CAYUOS010000182.1:0-5255 GCA_964446435.1 uncultured Rikenellaceae bacterium
GTGTATGGCGCCGTGGTGATGTTGTGAAATGGCGAGTAGACTGGTATGATTACGGATGGAGAATGTACGACCCACAAATCGGCCGCTGGAATGTTATCGATCCCCTGGCTGAGAAGTACTTCTCCTGGTCACCCTACAACTACGTCCTGAATAATCCGATGAGGTTTATTGATCCGGATGGAATGAACCCGGATGAGCCCGATCAACTAAAATATAATAGCACTTTGGAAAGAGTCTACACATCGATGGAGAAAGCAATACTTTATATGGATGGGGCTCAGAATTACTTTAATAAGGAGATTTCTGCATGGAAGCTTAAGGATGGTAGAATTCTTGTGATGCCTTGTTATAAAAACGATAAGAGATCATCCTACAATGATTACTTCCCTACACGATCAAATGATGGTAATTATGAGGTGTGGTATGGTGAGAAATGGAATGTTATTGAAAGTCATATTCATACACACCCTGACAATGGTAGTGTGAATGCTGGGCCAAGCGACAGGAATATGCAAAAAAAGGTTGGAGGGCCAATTTATATGGTTCGTAATAAACAGCTGTATATACTCCAAGTTGGGGAAGAAGTCTATGTGCCATGGCAAGAAGCACAGTAAATCACACAATATGAGAAATATTCGGTATTACACAGTAGCACTTTGCGTTGTTTTTGTTCTCATAATTTTTTCCTGTTCGGAGAAACAGACAGGAACTCCGGAGCAAATAAAGATTACAACACCCTTACTCGATTCTTTGATACTGGAGTATCACAAAGCAACAAAAACAGAAAATTACATAACGCCCGGAAAGGAGTTTGTAATTGATATTAAGATAAATATCGCAGGAGACACTACTCATGTAAGTATCTGTTATGAAATCTGGTTTCCTGTTTATATAGACTATCCGGGTCCAAATGTAGTTAGCTTCTTTGATCTCAAAAACCTGGGTGTGGTTGTTAGCATGTCAGAAGCCAGCCCTTTTCTTAAGGTGCCTGATGAAAGTCTTGACAGATACCTTAGATGGAAATTCCCTTCACAATCAACACATGGAATGCCATTTGAAGGTGGTACGATTGATATACCACCACCCACGTGGCATGTTCTATGCTGGAAGTGTAAGTTCGTTGGTAATTCAATTATCAGTCAAGAGACATATTGGGATTAATGATTAGAATCCCCAAACCCGAGGTTAAGCGACTTGTCCTGCTATATCGTCAATTACATACAATTTCTTAGATCTACCCGAGCTAATAACTACAACCGGAGGCACCATAAGGTTTTATTATGACGCCACGGGCAGGAAAGTCGGCAAGGTGGTAACTGAAGGTAAAAAAATAACATAGATGAACCTAAAAGAGCATTCTGCCTAAAAAAATATTAGGTTTTTAGGGAATGCTGTTTAGATTCTTCGTATCTTAGTTTAATACAAACGATTCGCGTTAAGCTGATCAGCAGTAACCCTAACAAACCGACATCGTATGAGAAAGCTCCCCTGCTTTATGGCTTCAGTGTCTGTACTGATGCTAAATTATTTCATTGCCGGGGCTCAGGATCTGGCATCCATCACAGATCAGACCCCTTTCAAAATCAACGGCTCGGTCAATACCCGGCTGCAGTTTTATGGTACCGACAGGACAAATCCTTCACGAAGCCCTTTTGTCTGGTACCTACAGGGGAGTCCTGTCGTAACAGTTTATGGTATCGTACTTCCATTCTCATTTCGCCTCAGCGAGCAGCAGCGCGATTTCAGGCAGCCCTTCAACCAGTTTGGGGTGAGTCCTTATTACAAGTGGGCTAAACTGCATCTCGGATACAGGTCACATTCATGGTCCACTTATTCTCTCGCCGGTCATTCCATATCAGGAGCCGGGCTGGAATTGTCGCCCGGGAAGTTTCATTTTGGAATTGTATCAGGAAGGCTACTGAGACCTGTAAGATTTATTGACAATCCCGAATTCGTGCAGGTACAGACACCAGCCTACAGGCGGAGTGGAACTGCAGTCAGAATGGGATACGGTACCGAGAAGAATAATCTGAGCATGGTTCTCCTCAAGGCTCGTGACGACTCTACTTCGCTTGAAGGGGTGCCGGACAAATTTCAGATTACTCCTGACGAGAACCTGGTGATATCGATAATATCAAAACAAACCATAGCGGAGAAATTCCTCGTCGAATTTGAAATTGCCCAAAGCCTGTATACAAGGGATGTCCGTAGCGAATTGTCAGACACCGGTGATGTTTTTCTTGGTAGTCTGCTGTCACCCTTTATGCAGCTGCATCAGACAACCTCTTCAAGCAGTGCACTGCAGGGTTCATTTGGCTACCAGTCTGAGCTATTCAGCCTTATGATGCGGTATCAGAGGGTGGAGCCTGATTTCCGTTCGATGGGTGCCTACTATTTCGCAACTGACGTTAGTAATCTGACAATAGAACCATCACTGAGGCTTATGGGTAATAAACTTACATTGGGTGGTAGCTTCGGAACCCAGACAGACAACCTTAATAATGACAAAAACCTGCGCACAAGGCGCACTATCTCATCAGCGAGGGTAAATTATGTGCCGATACCTCAGTACAACGTGAATGCTTTCTACTCTAACTATGGTCTTGCCCAGGAATCCGGACTTTTATCCATAGACACCATGCGGCAGAGCGAGATAGCACAGGCAACGAGCCAGTTCGGAATTACACAAACACTTAATCTGGCAGGTGAAAAGATGGCACACAACCTTATGCTCAATTTCAATGCTCAGAAACTCAGAGACCGCAATGAGGCGACTGCCCAATTCAGTGAATTTTCAACTGATGTTTATACCGGCAGCTATTCTCTGACTCTCTTGCCACTTAATGCAAATCTTTCGTTAATATTTCTGTATACCAAGTTTATTCAGGACACCCTCATAACAAAAATAGCAGGTCCCTCCGCCGGCTTCGGAAAGTCCTTTATGCAGAACAAGGTCAATGCTTCAATAACATGGTCTTCAATTAAAAACAGCGTTCAGAACGAAGCAACAGGAAGTGTAAATACAATCTCCATGCAGGTGGGGTACCGTCCTGTACGCAATCACCGCTTCTCTCTCAGGTTCTACCGAAACACAAACTCAGGGAAGGAACCTCTCTATCCTTCGTGGTATGAGAACAAATTTGACATCGATTATACATATACCTTCTGATATGGAAAGAATTGATACGGGATTAAAGATAAGGCTGATTACATCGGTTCTGATCATTCTGCTGGCATCCATCCTGGCAGGTCCTGCAGCCCGGGCCCAGACCCAGGGAAACATGACTGTCACTGTTATGGTCAGGCCTCCATATGGCACAATGCTGTGGTCTTATGCTGAGCAGACCAGGATTAATATTGTCTCACCATATTCAATTCAGGGTACCCTGTCGGTACGTATCAGAGGCAATAACGGTGTAGACCTGATTACCGGCCCCGATTACCCCGGTACACCCATTAACATTATGGCCAATACCATTAATCAATTCGGAGGCAATGAACTGGCTGGCTATTTTGAGTATCAGAACCTTATAAGTCGGGGTGTTCCGATGCAGGAGATCATTGAGAAGGGCCTGCCTGAAGGAAGGTACCAGATATGCTTTAAAGTGTATGGACCTGACGGGGGCCTTTTGTCAGGAGATGAGCCACTGGGTTGCAGTAATTTCTTTAATATAAGGTATGGTGAACCTCCAATGACAGTCAATCCGCAATGCGGAGCCAGACTCACTCAATCTCCGGTTCAGAGCATTGTATTCAGCTGGACACCCGCCACCAATGCACCGGCATGGACCAACTATACTCTCAAGATTGTTGAGATGCTCGATTCAACACAGAATCCGGCTGCTGCCATGCTCTCTGCAACCGAACCGTCATTCTTCGAAACCACTTTACAGGGTGGATTCTCATTTCTGTATGGGCCCTCCCAGCCACTTCTTGAAAAGGGCAGGTTCTACGCGTGGCAGGTGATAGCAGAAGAGAGGGAGTCCAATGCAAGGTTCTCAAACAACGGCCGCAGTCCGGTCTGCTGGTTTAAATGGGACCCGAGCCAACCTGGAATGATTCAGGTACCTATAGCTGAAGAAAAACCATATACCAATCAGGTCAAGAAAAGCTCAGTAACAAATTCAGAACCGGTACCTATTTCAGTTATCACCGGCAACCTGAACTATAAATTTAAAACTGCATCCTCCTCATCTTCCTCATCTCAACAGGCATCTGGCCAGTCAGTGACAGCAGGCAATGCCATCTCTGCTTCAGGGATCGATGCAATGACATCCTCAGGGGGCGGAGGTGTGAACATAACCCATAACCTTGGAGAGATTACCTATAACACAGACAATATCAGTCCGGCAAATTCCAGTCCGCTTGCGAATGTCAAACTCAGCCTGGTGGTTAACTATGTACTTGTGGGTACAATTAACGGACAATACTCTTCCGGTCAGCCTATTGACATGAGCAGGATAAGGAACCGGGACGCTTTTGGAGAGAAGTTCCAGGGTCATGAGAAGGTGCTTGCAACCACCACTACAGGACCGGATGGTAGTTTTTCATTTCTTTTCATGAATACCGAGAAAGATTTGGGTAAGATTGAGGATAAGACTTCATGGACATCGGGCGGAGGAGAGTTCTTCGACAAGATAGAGGGCAATGTATTCAGGGTAATCAGGCTCAGGGTTGAGGATAAGTATTATTGTAGTCCCGATATAAATTTGAAGCTCGAGCCCTGGGAAGCCCTTGACCTTGGTACACTGGTATCATATGTTAAGAGTTATAACCTTAAGGTTCATACTATCTGGTCAACAATAAAGTTCTGGGATGTTGTCGGAGGCCAGGGCAAGGATCTTGACAAGGTGAAGACAACAATCGTCAGAAGAACCGAGATTAACGGCATTCCACGGGACGAGGTCGTTTACCCTGTTTCAGGTAGTATTCCGACCTTTAACCTGTTTCCAAAAAAACTTAAGACCGATTATACAAAGGGTGATGGTACGGTAACCTTTACGAACCTTGTTCAGCACGACCCTGATAACAAACAGGATCGCTATTACGTACTTTGTGAACCAGATGACTTCAATGAGTTTTATATCTTCAAAAAGAGGGAGAAGTCGTATTACGCTCTGGAGCTTAGTGACAAGAAGAAGTTTCCCTTTAATTCACAGCGAGATGAAGGGCAGAGTGGTAGCGGTAACACGGAGTCTCTGTACGGTGAGAATATCACCTGGAACAGCCAGCTTGAGGTCAGGACCTATGAGTTT
>CAYUOS010000183.1:0-5248 GCA_964446435.1 uncultured Rikenellaceae bacterium
CCCGTTCCCCGTTCCCCGTTCCCCGTTCCCCGTTCCCCTTTTTTTATTATCTTTGCCCCCGAAACCAATATGTTTTCAGAAATGGACGATGGCCCTAATTTATGTAGAGGACTGAAATTAATCACCTGTCTGTAAGGGCTGTATTGTGCTTCCTTGCAGACAATTAAAAAATGCAAGGAGGTTCACAATGGTTGAAATAGCAATCAATTTTGAGGAACTGATCAGGGAGCGCAACTGGAAAAAACTGCGCGGCCACCTGGCAGAAACGGACCCGCCAGACATTGCCCAGGTAATAGATATGCTCAGCGAGGAGGATGATGTCATTCTCTTCCGCCTGCTGCCCCAGAAACAGGCAAAACTAACTTTCCAGCTTCTGCCACACGAAAAGCAGGAGCAGATAGTGGAACAGCTGGCAAAAAACGCCGAAAGGGTTGCGGCGCTGCTTAACGACCTCGACCCTGACGACCGTACCGCTTTCCTCGAAGAATTGCCGGGCAGCGTGGCACAAAAGCTCATTCTGCTTCTTTCTCCTGACGAGAGAAAGGTAGCTCAGACACTTCTCGGGTATCCCGAAAACAGTATAGGAAGGCTCATGACCCCCGACTATGTCGCGGTAAAGGCCAACTTCACCGTTGAGCAGACCCTCAGGCACGTCAGGGAATTCGGCCACGACTCAGAGACACTGAATGTAATCTATATAATAGACGACGACTGGAGGCTCATCGATGACATCCGCATCAGGGAGATACTCCTCGCCCGCCCCGAACAACAGATATCAGAGCTGCTCGACAACCGCTACGTCGCCCTCAACGCGTTCGACGACCAGGAGACTGCCATCAGGATTTTCCAGGACCACGACAGGGTAGCACTTCCTGTTACCGACAGCGAGGGTCACCTCATCGGAATCATCACCTTCGACGACGTGATGGACGTGGCAGAGGAGGAGTCAACAGAGGACTTCCACAAATTCGGATCACTACAGGCAACTGTGGTGAATCCGCTTAAGGCCGGCATGTTCTATCTTTACAGGAAAAGGATCGTATGGCTCTTCGCCCTGGTCTTTATGAATGTTTTCTCAGGTGCAGCAATTGCTAGTTTCCAGGAGGTAATACAATCAATGGTGGCCCTTGTCTTCTTCCTTCCACTGCTGATTGACAGCAGCGGAAACGCCGGAGCCCAGTCGGCAACACTTATGATACGATCACTTGCTACAGGCGATGTGGAAATGAAGGACTGGATAAAACTCATAGGAAAGGAGCTGGGCGTCTCCCTGCTCCTCGGAGTAACAATGGCATTAGGAGTAAGCCTTGTGGCAAGCTTCAGGGCTCCCGAAATTGTCTTCGTTGTGGCATCGACAATGATTCTGACCGTTATGGCGGGCAGCCTCATCGGCCTCACACTGCCATTTATCTTCACCAGGCTGCGCCTCGACCCCGCAACCGCCAGCGCTCCGCTAATCACCTCAATAGCAGACATCACAGGTGTGATTATCTACTTCTCAATCGCAACGTGGTACTTCGCGGGTGCTACTTGATTACCTTAACGTTGCCGCCCGGCACTCGTGCGTAGTAGTTCTCATCGTACATAGCCTCGCACCACACCGCCGGCTGGTAAAACTCTCCGCTGTAAGATGCATTCAGCAACGCCACAAATGTCTTCGTCTCGCCCGCCTTCAGTGTGAAGTAGGTGTAAAGCCTGTCATCCCTGAAGTCGCGATAGTCGAACCCGCTCTCCTTCACCGACGTCTCAGCCTCAAACAGCCGCGTGTTGCGAATCTCCCACCCCGACGGCACCATCTGGCTCAGCGCCACATTGTCAATCTCCCTGAACGAATTGTTGGTAATCCGCACCACCATCATAAAATCGGAGCCCTGCTTCAACTCCCTGTGATTCAGCGACCTATTCTCCATGTCGGTGTACTCTACCCTCATCGTCATGTTCCTCGACGCGGCACTCTCATCACCGGCCCGCGGCGTCCCCTTCATCACCAGGTTCACATACAGCGGCATCTGCGACCCGTTCTCAACAAGTATATTATTGGTGGAACCGAGGGATTCTGCCGGCTGTGAAAAGACACGGCTCCCGGTGAGGCGCTGTTCGCTCTTCCTGCCGTTTACCGTCACGGTAAACCTGGCCTCTCCTCCGCTCTTTCCACCGTAGGATTCAACATACTTCATCCAGGCAAAGAGACCCCACGCCGTCGATTGCGTGCTGTACCACCCCTGTCCCGAGAGGTCTTTGGCGAGCTCCTTCAGCAATATCATCGCCTGCTCCTCCTGCTTCAGCAGCAGCAGGGTATGCAGAATAACCGCCTTGTCGCGTACTGCTCCACCATAGTAGTAGTGCATGAATTCATCCTCGGTGTTCATCGTCCTGACGTCAATCAGGTCGGTGGCAGCCTCCGGTCGTCCCGACACTGCATACGCTCCCGCCAGGAACCACCCTGCCAGTCGCGGTATGCCCGCGGTCTCCCGCAGCCTGTTCATGGCTCCGCGCTCGGGAGCCCCGGCCAGCGCCAGCGTGTAGAGACGGTATGCCTGTACCGTGGCTGTCTGCCTGAAAGCGGCATCATATCTCCATTGCTGGGCTTCACGCCTCTGGTAACCTGTCCACCGCGTCATGAACCCCGATGGAACATTATATCCCTTTCGGCCGGCCTCAATCATGAAATGCCCCACGTATGAGGTTATCCATGGGTCAGGCTGGTATGACGACCCCGGCCACATCGCCATGCCTCCGCCTGCCATCTGCCTCGACATAAGCAGATGAATCGCCTGCTGTACGTTTCTTATGGTGGTGGTCATTATCTCGGGCTTGTCGCCATACAAATCCTTAAGGTACAACTGCGGGAACGCCGCCGAAGTCACCTGCTCGGTACATCCGTGCGGATATCCGATAAGGTACTGCAGCCTCTTTTCGAGGTTCACTGACGGCAGCGCCGACACCTCAACCACTGCGCTGTTGGTTCCTTCCATACCGAACGGGGCGAAGCTCTTCTGGTACTTCTCTCCGGGCTTCAGCACCGCCATCTCCGAACGGGTTTCGGGGGGATTCGGACTCCGCACCTCGATCTCAATCGAGTATTCAGCCTTCTCGCCGCCACCCTCGGCAACCACCTTAATCTCGCCACGCCCCTGCCTGTCGGCAACCGTGAAGCTAAACTCAATATCCTGTTCACCAATCCCCTTCACAGCAACCTCCTGCCTGCGCTCCGTCATGTTTATCAGCTCGTTGCCCGTAGCCGTCACCGTCACGTTCCGTATCTTCTCATCCTGCACAAAAAGCGTCACCGGCAGCGTCACCTTCTCGCCCGGACTGAGCACGCGGGGTGCCGTGGCCAGCAGCATCAGCGGGTCGCGCACGAATACCGATTTCTCGGTGGAACCGTAGGCTCTTGTCGTGCCTGCAACCACCATCACGCGTACCGCACCTGTGTATCTGGGCATGCTGATGGAGTGTGTGTTCGTCCTGCCGGCCTCAAGCCTTACCGGACCGACAAACCTTACCACCGGCCTGAAGCGGTTAACCTTCTGCCGCGACCTGTCGGCCAGAACCTCGTCACCTCCTATGGCAAATATCTTCTCAAGCTTGCCACCGAAGGCACCAAGAATATAGTCATATATATCCCATGTCTTTACTCCCAGTGCCTCGCGTGAATAGAAGTAGCTCCAGCCGTTGGGCGTCCTGAAGCCCGTCAGGTCAAGCAATCCCTCATCAACCACTGCCAGGGTATAGCTCATGGCCTTGTTCGATGCCTCACTCACCTTTACCTCAAAGGTGCGCTCTGAACGTATCTCGTCGGCCATGCTGATTACCGGCTGCAATCGCGTGCCGGGATCCTCAACCATCACCGGAATAACGCCGTACAGCCTAACCGGCATGTCGTTATTGGTCTGGGCATGAGGCTGTATAACAGAGATATGAACATAAATATTGGGTGCCATTCCCGGAGTGGCCTTTATATTGACCACGCTGTTCGGACTCGTCGTCTCAGCCCTGAAACGGTCGATCACTCCCGATGCGTTTTCCATCGTGACAATTGCCTTTGAACCTTCGGGTGCCGGGAAAGAGATCTGTATATTCTCTCCCGGAGCATACTTCTCCTTGTCGGTTGTCAGGGCGAGTACCGTGGCTCCTGAACCGCTGCCCTCCTTCATGCCATACTCCCATGGCCAGTCTATCAGCAGTATCCTTCCCGTTCCGTGACCCGTGGGCACCGATGCCCTTATCAGATAGCGGCCCCACTCATTCTTCGGAATCCTGAACTTCACCTGTCCCTCTCCGTTTGACGACGTGGTTACCTTCTCTGTGAAAACTGGTTTGTAGTAGTTGCCTGAAACATAGTATCCGAGCTGCTCTTCTCCCGATTCCCACCACCAGCGGTACGACAGCTTGAAAATCTTCACCTCAACCTCCGACCGCACGGGCTTACCGAGATGGTTTACGGTCATAAGCCGTATCTCGTTGTCGGTGTCGATGAACAGCATGCGGCTGTTGCCCCTCAGCTGCGGGAAGTTGATTCCCACATACACCGGGTATGGCGAATACTTGACATTCGTCTGGGTGATGCTGGCGTCACCGCCTTTTTCGAACACCCTCGTCGTGAATTGTGCGTTCAGCATCCCTGCCGACCTGATACCTGTACCCGGACTCACCTTGAACGAAGCGTCACCGTTCTGGTTTATGGTGCCGTCGAAGATGGTCTGTGTCTCAGAAGAGAAGGTTGTGACCGGACAGTCAAAATTGTACTGGCTGTATCCTTCGAAGGTAGTACGTAACGGCCGCAGCAGAAGCTCTACTGTGCTCTTCAGGTTGCCCGACACGGCTCCGCTGAGCCATCGTGCATTCAGGTCTGCCTTGTTTTCCCTCTTGTCTCCGCCGAGTATCTCGCTGTCAAAGGTGAGGTTTATCTTGAGCCTGTTGGGCTTTATGGTCTCTATCCTTAGCCTCTTCGAGAATGTTGCACCTCCGATGCGCACCACGGCCCTGTAGTTTCCTGTAATGGCCTCATCAGGGGTACGGGTGATGAAGGTAAGCAGGTTCCTTCCACCGATGGTCTGTACCTGGAAGTCGACCCTCTGGTCGTTGGGATTGAACAGCTCGAACTGCACGGGATGATCCTGCGGTACGTCGAGGTTCATCTCCCTGACGAACATTGACAGGTATATTGAGTCACCAGGTCGCCACACATCGCGCTCACCGTATATGTAAGCCTTGAGTCCCTTCTCTGGGATGCTTCCCGCCACGT
>CAYUOS010000184.1:0-5232 GCA_964446435.1 uncultured Rikenellaceae bacterium
TTCCCTGTTTGCTATTATTGATCAGGAGAATCAGACTGCTAAACGTGAACTAAAACTACCCTACATGCTCTCTGTACTTGCCTATAATGATCTCACCAGCGAGGTCAGGGGCATGAAGGATTTGCAGAAGGATTACGAAGAAGAATTCGGACCCGGAGATTACATGCCAACTGTTGCAATTGTCTATTGGAGCTTCAGGCTGATGGTCGGTCTGGGTATGCTTTTCATCCTGTTTTCTCTGCTGGGAATCATAAAATGGTGGAAGAAGAATCTGGAAACCAGCGGTCTCTATTTGCGTCTGGCTACGATCGTGATGTTCCTGCCCCTTGCAGCCAATACACTGGGATGGATGGTTGCAGAAATGGGCCGTCAACCGTGGATAGTCTATGGATTATTACAGACCCGCGATGGTGTATCACCCAATGTAACAAGCAGCCAGATGCTTCTGACGACCATTGTTTTCACACTGGTTTATGGCATTCTGGCGGCAGTCGCAGTTTATCTGGTGCACCGTTACGCAAAACCGGGTGTGCCCGACGATGAACAAATGGTACATGCTTACTAATGAACATGAGAAACTTAAAATACTCTGAATTATGGAATTCCAGGTAATATGGTTCGTTTTAATAGCCATTTTGTTTATAGGTTATTTTATACTGGAGGGTTTTGACTTCGGGGTGGGCATTCTGATGCCCTTCCTGGGAAAGGATGATACTGACAGGAGGGTAATCATCAACACGATTGGTCCGTTCTGGGATGCCAACGAGGTCTGGCTGATCACCGCCGGAGGTGCAATGTTTGCTGCTTTTCCGAACTGGTATGCTACCCTTTTCAGCGGATTCTATATACCCCTGTTTCTGATGCTGCTGGCACTTATTCTGAGGGCTGTCGGCTTTGAGTTCCGCAGCAAGATGCCTCAGACATGGTGGAGAAAGACAGCTGACCAATTCATCTTCTGGGGGAGCTTCCTCCCCGCATTGCTGTGGGGAGTAGCCTTTACCAATGTGGTACAGGGACTGCCAATCGGAGCCGATATGAACTTCACGGGTAACCTGCTGTCAATTCTAAATCCATATGCCCTGCTTGGCGGGGTAGTCGTGGTCCTTATCTTTATGTTGCATGGAGCCCTATTTCTCAGTCTGCGCACAACCGGCGAAATAAAAGAACGTGCTGAGAAGATAGCACGCACCATGTGGCTTCCCATAGGGATAACAACAGCCATATTCGCAATTCTCGGATACTGGCAAACTACATTGTTTGAAGGACTCGGGCTTGTTCCCGGCACATTGCCAACCCTTGCAATTCTGAGCTTTATTGCCTGCTTTGTGTTCATGCGCTACAATATGCAGGGATACGCATTTGCCGCCATAGCAGCAACAATTCTGCTGGGTGCAGCAGTGGTATTTACCGGATTGTTCCCAAATGTGATGCCTTCATCGCTCGATACTACGTATAATCTGACAATATACAACGCTTCATCAAGCAAATTAACCCTGAAGATAATGACTGTTGTTGCCCTGTTCTTCGTGCCGATTGTACTGGCGTACCAGGGGTGGAGCTACTATGTATTCAGCAAAAGAATCAGCCGGGATTCTATTCCAAAGGATTGATCTTACCAATAACCTGTAAATTTTTGGGGGAACCAGGAACCACAGCGAATAAAACCAGTGACATGCACATTCAGCGCAGACTTTTCAGACTTGCGAGGGATGTGCATGGCTTTTTGCCGGTTATGGCAATCTACAGCATGTTGATTGCTGCAGTGGTTTTGGGTCAGATGTTCTTTCTGAGCAAAATCATAGCAGATCTGTTTATTTCAGGCAGGGAACCCAACCTTTTCGTGCTTATCTTACTGCTATCATCTATTCTTGTTCGAAGCATTCTGTTGTGGCTAAGGGAGATGACAGCTCAAAGAAAAGCTGTTCAGATCAAATCAGGTCTCCGAAAGAAAACCTTTGAGCATTCACTGCGATTTGGACCGGTACATTCCAAAGCAGAAAAAACCGGTGAAACAGTCGCCCTGATTACAGAAGGTATCGAAAAACTTGATGACTATTTCACGAAGTTCATCCCCTCACTGATACACATTATTGTATTACCGGTGATTATTATTCTTTTCACCATATATATTGACTGGCTGAGTGGTTTGATACTTCTTGTCACAGGGCCGCTGATACTGTTTTTCATGTGGCTGATCGGAACCTATGCAAAAAAACTTACACAAAAACAGTGGTCTCTGCTAAGTTCCTTGTCATCACACTTTCTGGATGTTCTGCAGGGATTAAAAACACTCCGTCTTTTTGGAGCCGGTCAAAATGAAGCGGCAAATGTGGCAAATACAAGCGACCGCTTCAGGATAATAACAATGGATGTACTGAAGGTGGCTTTCCTGTCGGGTATGGTGCTGGAACTGGCTGCCAGTGTGAGCATAGCATTGGTCGCCGTGCAGGTAGGGATCAGGCTTATTGAAGGATTGATGATTTATCAGCTGGGATTGTTTATCCTGTTGCTGGCTCCGGAGTTTTACCTGCCCTTCAGAACACTGGGACAACACCATCATGCCGGTATGGAAGGTGCAGCAGCAGCGGAGAAACTATTTGGTTTTATGAACCGGAAGGTTCCGGAAAAAACTGCCCTTCATAAAACCAGCATTCCTGAGTCTTTTAAAGAGATTCAATTCTCAGGGGTTAACCTCACTTATGAAGGATCTGTTTCGCCTGCGCTGCAAAACATTAACCTGAAACTGATCCCCGGTACCATAACTGCACTTGCCGGGAGAACCGGGTCGGGAAAAACAACCATGGCAAACCTTCTTCTTGGTTTTATATCTCCTTCGGAAGGAGATATCCTGGCAGACGGTATTTCGCTTGAAACAATTGATGCCGAGCAATGGAGGAGACTGATTGCCTATGTGCCTCAGCATCCCCATTTCTTCAACGGTACCGTCCTTGATAATCTCCTCATGGCAAATCCGAACGCCTCCTTCGGGGAGATTGTGAAAGCAGCGACCAAGGCAGGAGCACATACCTTCATTGAGAGACTGCCTGAGGGGTATAATACAGTTATTACGGAAAATGCCTCGAGGCTGAGTGGCGGTGAAAGACAGCGCCTGTCAATTGCACGGGCCTTTCTCAAAGATGCCCCGTTGCTGATACTGGACGAACCAACCTCCAACCTCGATCCAGAAAGTGAGGATTATATTGCCCGGGCCACAAAGGAACTGGTTAAGGATCGGATTTCTCTGATTATTGCGCATAGGTTACGAACGGTAAGAATGGCTGACAGGATAATCGTTCTTGAAAAAGGTAAAATTGCAGAGGTGGGTAACCATGAGGAACTGGTTGGCAGAAACGGGGTCTATTCCGCTTTCGTAGCTACGGCAGGTAATAACGGAGGAGGTACGCCATGATCAGGAAATGGTTCATGCTTCTGAGGAATTACAAACTGCATTTTGCGGGCAGTATTTTGCTTGCGACGGCAACCATACTGGCCGGCATAGGCCTGATGAGCGCCTCAGGCTACCTGATATCGAGAGCAGCTCAACGCCCCATGATAGTCGACCTGTTCATGATTACTGCAGCAGTGAGGTTCTTTGGTATTTCACGGGCGGTAGTCCGCTATTTCGACAGGTTTGTCTCCCATGACCTCACCTTTAAGATACTGCTTTTCATGAGGACAAGGGTTTACCGGTCAATTGACTCGATGTCACTGGCGGGGTGGATGGGAAGGCGACCGGGTGATCTGCTGGCAAGGCTGGTGACCGATATAGAGGCACTACAGAATGCCTACCTGCGAATTGTTTCTCCCGCCATAACTGCGGTACTTATTTCACTTATTACCACACTTGCCCTATGGTCAATCAATCCGGTACTTGCCCTTGCAATGGTCTCCTTTCATGCACTTAGCGGAATAGTTATACCGTTGATATCTGTCAGACTGGCCCGGGGGAGAGGAGAGGCAGATGTCAGAGCAAGGGCTGCAATGAAGGTTTTTCTGGTAGACAGGATACAGGGATTGCAGGATCTGCTCTGGCTGGGAAAAAAGAAAAGCACAGAGGATGAGCTTATTGTAATGCAGCACGAACTTGATGGTATTCAGCGTAAAAACGCCGGTGTTTCGGGGTTGCTTGAGGGTATGAGCAGTCTCCTCTCCAATGCGGGGATGTTTACGGTAATGGTATTGGCAATCCCGATTATCATGAAGGGAGAAATTCCCGGTGTGATGCTGGCCATGTTAACACTTGGCGTACTGAGCAGTTTTGAAGCGATGCACTCTTTGGGCAACTCCTTCCTGCAATTTGAAAGATCTGTAGAATCATCGACGAGGCTCTTCTCCCTTAGTGAAAAAAAGGCTCCTGAGGGTCAATCCCCGATCAGCAACGATATACCTGAAGACTTCGGTCTCTCTTTCAGAAATGTCTGCTTCTCATTTGAAGAACAACAAATAACCTTGCAAAACATCAGTTTTGATATCCCTGCAGGATCAAAAACAGCTATTGTCGGTCCGACCGGAAGCGGTAAAAGCACACTGGTTAATCTGATGCTTAAGTTCTGGGAGCCGCAAGGCGGTGAGATTCTCATGGGGGGGCAAAAGCTAACGGACTTAGATGGCAACAAAGTCAGGTCACTCTTCTCTGTTGCACCTCAGGATATATTCATTTTTAACCGTTCACTGCGTGAGAACCTCTTTATCGCCAACCCTCAAACCAGCGACAGGGAAGTGAGGGCTCTGCTCAGATCTGTAGGATTGGAGCATATTAATGACAAACTTGATATTGAAGCAGGGAACCAGGGGATGAAGCTCTCAGGAGGTGAAAGACAATTATTCTCTATTGTACGCAGTATATTGAAAAAGGCACCCATCCGGGTACTTGATGAACCATCTGCCAACCTGGATGTGGAGACGGAGAAAAGATTGTTTGAGATGATTACTGAGCTTGCACAAAATAGTACGTTGATTCTTATAACGCACCGTTTGACAGATATGGACCGTATGGATCAGATCATTGTCATGTCTGATGGTAAAATAGTTGAGAAAGGAAGGCATCTGGAGCTAATGGAGGGAAATACGTTATACAGAAGGATGTATGAGCAGCAGATGGATGTAATAAAATAATGGCGTAATTGGCGTAAAGGGCATAGAGGGCGTAAGGGGCTCAGAGCGCAGGGCGTAGGGGGAAAACAAAAAGGGCCGCTCCAATTAAGGAACGGCCCCTGATGTAAAGTCGGCGAC
>CAYUOS010000185.1:0-5142 GCA_964446435.1 uncultured Rikenellaceae bacterium
CACGACGACCTTATCAACTTCCTGTCACAGCGCCCCTACCTTGAGTGGAAATTCCGCGACGGACAGAAATCTCCGCAGCCCAATTTCGCCCCGGCAGGAAAACCGATGGTTATACTTATAAACGAACAGAGCCTGAGTGATGCCGAAATGACCACAGCCGGACTGAAGGCTCTCAATATCGGCACCATTGTCGGAACCGAGACCTACAGGTGGATTATCTTCACCAGCAGCAAATCACTTGTTGATGGATCGAGCTGTCGCCTGCCCGCATGGGGTTGCTACACGCTCGATGGCACGAACCTCGAATTCGAGGGGGTAAAACCCGATGTCTACGTGAAGACAGGTTTCCCGGAAAAGGTTAAGGATAAAGATCCCCAACTCGAAAAAGCGATAGAAATACTGCTCGGTCAGATTAAGGAAACCGGCAAATAGTTTTGGTCCCGGTACCCGTTACCCGTTACCTGAACCGAGCGCAGCGAGCTCGCGACCGTAGGGAGCATACCCGTTACCCGTTACCCGTTACCCGGACACCGTTAACCGTTAACCGTTAACCGTTACCCGTTATTTAATACAATTCCTGTTGATAAACTCTGCGGCCCTGCGGTTTCCGTATTTCAATGCCATACGGAAATCGTGGCATGCCTGGTCGGTGTTGCCAAGCCTTAGCAGCAGAATACCCTTGTTGAGGTACAGTTCGCCGTCGATCGGATCGAGGTCAAGTGCCATGGAGTAGTCCATTACGGCGTTTTGCAGCATTCCGGCTTCGCTCCAGGCTTTTCCGCGCTCAACGTAGCCCTCCCTGTCGGAAGGATTGCCGTCAATTACCCTGTTAAGATATCGCAGCGCCAGATTGCCGTCGCCGGAGGCGGCTGCTACCCTGCTGCCAATTTTAAGGGCAGCTGCATCGTCGGGTTTTATGGTGAGGTAATAATCAATGTCAGCAATAGCCTTCCTGAAATCCTTCAGTCCGAGGTAAGCCTCCGCCCTTCCTGTATATATTTCGCGATCGGGATACTCTTCGGTTATAAGTCCGGTGAAAGCCGTTGCCGCCCTCCTGAAGTCACCCGAGGCAAGCAGCGCCTTTGCCGTAAGCACGCCGGCCCTGTCTGACAGCGGTCCGCGGGGAAACCTTGAAAGCATATTCACCGCCCCTGCAAAGTCACCGGTGTTGTATCTTGTCAGGGCACTGGCCATGATATACTCGGGAAACCCTGCGAAGAGCTGCATGTTTTCATTTACAAGTACCAAAGCCTCAGCGCTTCTGCCTCTGCCTGAAAGGTACTCTACCTCGGAAAGCAGCTTCTCGGCTTCGTTGTATCTCTCGCTGCTCCAGAATTTTCTCCACTCGGGTGTACGGTCTATTCTCTGCAGGAACGGGTCTGAGTGACAACTCCTCTCCCTGACTCTGAACTCCGATTTTATATTCTCCTCAAGATACCTGAGTGAATTCACGGCGTCACCTCTGGATGCATAGACCCTTGCAAGTCCGAACGAACCTGACGCCGGCTTCAGGTCTGAAGCCCTCAGGAACGACTCCAGGGCTGCTTCGGGGTTGTTTTCCCCCAGCAGGAGTTCTCCTTTCGCGACGTGGAGCCTGTAGTCGTTGTAAGAGCCCAGTGTTCCATCGATAATGACGAGCGCCTCAGCTATATTGCCCGACTCACGCAGTGCGGCTGAACGCAGCAGTGCATCGTGAACCGGCGGCTGCGCCAGGCCCGGTGGGCAGATCAGCGCCAACAGCAACAACGGGAATATAAACCTGCCTGCATTCATAGCCTGGTGTTTTATTTTTTGTAGACCGGCGGGGTGATGACCGCGCCCTTTTCGGTTATAACGTGCACAAATCCTGACAGATGGAACAGCTCCAGGCCGGTCAGTCTCATTTCATAGACGTCGCAGTGGTAGAAGTAGATACCCGGTGAGACGATCCTGCCCCTGTAGGTGCCGTCCCAGTTCAGCTTGGGATCTTCGGTTGAGAAGATCAGCTGGCCTGTGCGGTTGTAGAGTTTGAAATCGACCCTTTCGACCATGCTCGAGGCCCGCGCGATGAGAATGTCGTTGATGCCGTCGCCGTTGGGTGTGAAGACGTTGGGTATTTCGTAGAAGTCGCACGAGTCGACGCAGATTACCAGCGACATGTCACTGATGTTTCCTATCTGGTCGAAGGCCCTGACACCGTAGCAGCCGGCCACGCGGTTACCGGGATAATGCTTGTAGGAGAAGATGTTCGGATCGTTGATCTCCATGATCTCGGTGAGTTCTTCCTCGTAGGTGGCCTTGTAGTAGATCTTGTAGCCCGCCACGTCATCGAAGCACTCACGGTCGTCGATCGCCCACCTTATCTGGTTGTAAAGGCTGTCGCACTGCGATGAAACCGATATATCGGGCGGACAGGGCGGTTCGTTGTCCTCAGGAACCACGCATGTGATCTGTGAGAAGTTTATCAGGCCTGTGGGGTAGCCATCAATCACATAACCTCCGAAAGACCTGACGTAGTAGCAGTAATTGACTCCGTTCTCGAGTCCGGTGTCAACCCATTGCAACTGGTTGGTAGTTCCTATTGAATCATACACCATTGTTGCCGGATTGTACCTGAAGAAATCATAACGGGTGTTTATCCAGGGTACGTTGCGGTTGATGGTGAACCGCACCTTCCTGTCCCCTGGTGCAGCCTGCAGGAAGATGCTCGAGGCTATGCCGGGATCACCGATCAGGAACCTGTTGCCGGGTGCGTTGTTATAGAGTTCAACCTTGTAGATGTAGCCCCTTATCGTAGTATTTATCAGATTGTCAACATAAACGGTGTCATTCAGATCGGCAGTGGCAATTGTTGAAAGCAGCTGGTAATTTGAGCCTGCAACCCCGTCGGCCCTGTAAATCATGTATTCGTAGGGACCGGTCACCGTTGGAATTGTGTCGAGGCCGTCGGGTTTCTTCCAGACCAGCTCTATCGACCCGTTTGTTATATCGGTGGTTTTTACGGTCACGTTCCTGATAACGGGTATGCCGGTTACCAGTGATGACACCACCTCATTTGAGGTTTTGCTCTCGGTTCCGTTCGGATAGACGGCAACTATGCGATATGCGTACTCAATTCCGAAATCGAGGCCTGACCCGGTACCATTGTCGGTAAAGGTAGTGGTTGCTGCTCCGGGTGCATATCCCACCCTGGTAAACCCGCTCCACTCAGGCAGACCGTTGACGCACGAATCGGGAGCAAAGGCTGAAGCGCCATCCCTGCGGTATATCGCGAAGCCTGCTATGTAGTCGGTACCGTAGGGTTCCCAGCCTATCCGCATTACCTTGCCTTCGGGCACTGCAGAGATAAGTGTGGGAGACGGCCCCAGGACCTTTATCTTCATATTGTCGATATCGACAAGCTGTACATCGGTGTTCTTGTCCTCAGCCTTGAAAATCACATCATAGGGCTGCTGCCTGACGGCCTCATGGCATGGTATCCAGTAAAAGCGTGAGATAGACCTGCCGGGTATAGAGTCGAGCCGGGTGAAGATGGCACTGCACTCCCCTCCCAGCCTGAATACACCCGAGGTGGCAACCTGGTGAATCATATCGCCGTCGGGGTCGTTGCTGATGAACCAGAAATCGACGGTATCGCCGACTTCAACGCACCAGTCGCGCAGGGGATCGTTCACCGGAGGCTGGTTGTCGGTATTGTAGACATCTATCTGCATGTCCCTTATCACGACACTTATCTTTCTGCCGTCACGCCACTCCTGTATCTCTATTGCCACATTGTAGGCACCCGTGTCGGCAGGTGTGTCCCATACCAGGTCTCCGGTTATTGAATCTACGTAAAAGACATTTGTGGCGGGTGGAAATGTATAGTTCTCTATTGGCTTGCCATCCTCGCGCGTACAAACGGTAAGCTTGTATGAAAGACTGTCTCCGTCAGGATCGAAGGCGGCGGGATTGTGAATAAACAACCTTCCCTTGGCCGCCTTGTCGTAGGGCGGATTGAGCAGTATCGGTGTCTGGTTGAGGCCAATGGCCGGATTCACGGTTAGAAGTGTCTGTATCGAGAATACAACATTGACTGAATTGGGAATATTCACGATGCCAAGGTTGCGGTTCGGATCCTGTACCACTACCCTGTAAACCCCTGGTCCGGGAAAGGTGTGTTGTATCCTGTAGGTGTTCCTGAAGTAGAAGTTTGGCAGCAGCACCTTTTCGATCCTCTCGGCAATGCTTGTTGAGTTGTCTCCCCAGGCTATCTCAAGCCTCGGCCTGTCGGCAAGGCTCAGGCTGTAGGTGAATGTTGTTATCGTGAACTCGTAAGTAAGCGCTGATATCTGCCTGTAGGTTATCTCACCCGCCCGGTTATGGGTAGCTGCAGATGGCAGGGTCATTGCCAGCAGTAAAATGAATATCAGTATTCTCCTTGCCATATCTGCAATCTCTCCGTTCTTCAATAACTCCGTTCTCCGGGGTTTATTATTATCTCTGTCACCTGCGGTGTAAATTTAAAACCTTCTTCCCAATTACCCATCCTGAATATTAAAAGATTGGCCTGATCGTCAAACAGGTCGGTCATTATTTTGTTCACAATCCTGAACCGCCTGCCCTTACCTGCGTATTCATAAGTTACGTAGAGGCGCACCTCCTCTGCCTGCGGATCATAATCTATCTCCCCGACAACCGCCCTGAGCCTCTCTTCTTCAGCTTCAAATATCAGCCGGGTTTCGAGGTACTCTTCTATTATCTCTCTCGAGGGCCTGTTATCGGCGTCGTACAATTGCAGGGCGGGATCGTTCCTCATCAGCCTGCAGTCATCCTCAAGATCGTCTGAAAACAACTTCAGGAAAAGTGAGAAGGAAGCCTTCTCCTCATCGTAATCAAGCGATGCTACCGACACATGAACCGGATGAAAAAACAGAGAAGCAAGAAATATGAATACCAGTTTAAGCATTTTCCCGTGTAAGAATCAAAACCCCACAAAAATCAGACCATGAACGGTATCCGGTGTCCGGTATCCGGTATCCGGTGTCCGGTTCCCCGCGCCCCGAGCCCCGCGCCCTGCGCCTCGTGCCCTGCACCCCGTGCCCTTATACGCCCTTATACGCCCTTCTACGCCCTTCTACGCCACCCTTCCCTTCAGATAGTCAACCGTCCCCACCTCAATAA
>CAYUOS010000186.1:0-5136 GCA_964446435.1 uncultured Rikenellaceae bacterium
AAAGGAGGTCTCGGTTCCTTCATAAACCATCGTGGTCGGATTGGCTGTGGTACCGAGGTAGACCCTGTATCCCGTAACCGGTGTCGATGTGACCGGCGCCTGCCACTGCAGCAACTGATCTTCTGCAAAGGTCGTCATGCCATCGAGAGGGTATGTAAGCGAGGAGGCACCCGGCACTTTTGTCTCTACAAGCACATCATCGATATTGAAGTAGCTGTACAGCAGGGCCGAATAGACGAGCTTGAAGGCCAGGTGAACCGTCTGTCCCTTCCAGGCGGTAAGATCGATAAGCCGCAACACCCAGTCGGTGTTGGTACAGGTAAATTCTCCAAGTTCGGTGGTGAATGACGATGTATCCTTGCCGGTGGTCGAGATCAGCACCTTATACCTCGAGGTATTGGTTGCGGTTGATACTTTGTCCCACCAGCTTACCTGCAGGTTGTCGTCGGGAAGGACCAGTGGCGGCGATATCAGCCAGGCGTTGGCGGATGTCGAGGTGACCTGTCCGCGTGCCGACCAGCTTCCCGATACGCTGGCATTTGATGACCTTGCCCATGTAGCCACATAGTCTTTCACCTCCCATCCTTCGGGTGCCGCCGGGGAGTGACTCCAGGCGCCGTCGAACGTCTGCAGGTATGGTAAATAGGCAACAGGCTCAGGGTAGGTGACGCTGTTTACTACAACGCCGGTGGAATGCTGGTTGTACCCATCCACTGACCACAGCTTGTAATAGTATTGGGTCCATGTTGACAGTCCGGTGTGGTTGTACCCTGTGGCAGGACCGCGGTAGATAACGGTTCCGCCGTTGGTTATAACGTCACCCGGATTGTATATGGTACCGTTGGTGGGATTGCCGCCGGGAAATACATTATGTACGCTTACGATTACCTGGTTGCCGGCACTGTTGGGTGTCCAGCTCAGGTTGTTGATACTCTGGCTTGCTGCCCGGGCAACTGCTCCGGAAACCGGTATGACCCCGGGGGCAGAGCTGGCTGCAATCCCTCGCGAATAGCTTGAGCCGTTGTATGAGAAGGCCTTGTAGTGGTAAGTAGTACCGGCAGTGAGAGAACTGTGTATAAACGGAGAGCTGGCTCCGTAGTAAAGCACTGTGCCACCTGCCAGCGCTCCTCCGACTGCAGGTGCTCCGGCCGGGTCGGTAAAGGTGCCGGTTGTGTTGAAAACCAGCACCACATTATTACTTGCTGCGTTTCTGACGAAGCTGAGACGGTTTTGCTGCGAACTGAACGGAATGGCGGTAAACTCTGCCGGATTGGCCACAAAGCTCGAGATGCCATTGAATTCATCAGCCCCGATATCGGGAGTAGCGCTGCGCGAGTCGCCGTCAAAGTCAGTGGCTATGGAAACCGGACTGCTTACTGTCTTTCCGGTACTCTCGGCAAGGGTGGGTACATCTGTTCTGAGATGCAGGTTGTAAGGGTGTGTCGTTATGTTTACGAACGGAGGCAACTCGGTGTGCGAAGAGGCTTCGCGCGGTGCCACGGCTGCCTGAAACGCCTCGAGGGTCTGGTATGAGCTGCCGCAGTAATAGATCAGGTTATAGGTACCCGGGGTTCCGGCATAAAAAATATTATTGTCGGAGGTTGTTGTGTAATTGGCAGCATATGAAGATGTTCTGTAGAGAGCTGCAGTCCTGCCAGTACCCTGCTGGGTTGAGTTGTTGACGATGATGTTGTTGCGCAGGTCGAGTACAAAGTTTGCCTCACTGGTGGAGGCAGTGTGATATATGCCCGAAGAGCCGAATGGAGTGCCCGATGTGGTATTATCAAGATATACTGTGTTGTGGTAGATGCCGATTAATGAGTTATATATATTGGTAGTCAGTGATATGCCTCTAAGGGCGTCGGTGGACCTTCCTTCAGGAGCATAGAGGCCAGAAATGAAGTTGTTGTAGACATAGGTCTGAATGCCTGCCGCGATTGTGATGCCGCTTACTATCACTCCGCTGGTTGATGCTGAGGTGCTTGTAAGCCGGCTTATATCGTTGCCGTAAATATGTGCCGTGCTGTTGCCGGTGTTGTTGGCAATTCCGGTGATAACGCCAGCCGTGTTTATGTTATAGATTTTGTTTCCGTATATGCTTCGTGTACCCGATGAGGCGAGCTGAATGCCTGTAAATGCGCTTGTGCCACCTGTAATGTTGCTTATGGTATTGTCGAAGATCTGGTGTGTGTGGCTGGCGTTGGTGTTTGAATTTATGCCATGAAACGTTGTCGCCCCGGTGAGTACGATACCTGAAAAATCATTTTCTGCAATTATTTCGGTGCCGGTCGGACTGTAAGTGTTGTTGTACAGGTAAAAACCACCTCCCGACTCTGTTTTTTCAATAGTTCCGGTTGTTGCATTGGCCCTGATCTCTGAAACAGAGGGGGCAGTATGCGAGTTTGGGTTGTTGATCAGGTACATGTTACCTGTCGATGGGATGGCCGACGCCGCGAATCGGTTGTCACTGATGGTGACATTTCTGGTGCCGGCAGAGGCTGGTTCGTTCGATATGTAATAAAGGTTGATGGCAGTTGACACACTGGTGTTGAGGGTAATGGTGTTGCCGGTGATGAAGATCTCGCCATTGCCTCGGTTCCTTATGCCGAAAAGATTATGACCAAAACCCGTCGATTGGGTCGTAACTGATATGTTGTTTCCGGTAATCGTAACCTTGTTGTTTCCTGTACCTGCATTCAGAATTCCATTTCCTGTTGCTCCTGCAAAGGGTGAACCACCTCCGGCAGTGTTGTTTATGCTGTTATTGGCGATTACGGCATCCTCAATATTCTCAAAGCTAATGCCGCTTGACTCGTAAGCTACTGCTCCTCCGTAGTTTAGGATAGTATTTCCGGAACCGGGGGTTCCGACAATGATGTTGCGGTCGGGCCAGGTTGAGTGACCCTTGAGGAAAATGCCGTTGAAGACGTTGCTGATGGTGTTGCCTGTCAGAAGTATATTCTCATGTATCCCGTCGATGGTCGTTATTGATATGTTGCTGCTGGTAGGGCTGTTGTTGGCAACGCAGATGCCTGCCGATGCGCGGCCGGTTCCCTTGGTAAGGGTTATGGTTGCGTTCCTGATGGTGACATTCTTGCACGCATTGGTCGCTGTGGCTTTGCGAAGGTAATAGCCGTATTCTATTCCCTGGTCGGTGGCAGCAATGTCGATGCCGTCGAAAACAACATAGTCGCTGCCGTTAAGTACCAGAACCCCGTCGCCGTGATTGCCGGGTGTGGTCACCGACACAGTGCCTGCGTCGGTACGGGTAATCAGCGGATTGGCTCCGGCGCCGCTTCTGATGAAGACAACCGGACTCCCATCCCTTCCGGTTGCGGTTAGAATTATAGGAGCGGTTACAGATTCAGTATGGCCGGCCGCGACATTGAAGGTAATTCCGCCGTCAGGGACGGTTCCGCCGTTTAGGGCGGCAACAGCTTCATTGATAGTGGCATAGTCGTCGGGAATTGTTTTCACCTGATTAAACGTGCCGGCAAATAGAGCCGTTCCAAGAGTGAATACAAAAGCAAAACAGAGTAGAGATCTTTTCATTTGGGGAGCAATTAGAAGGTTATGGCATAGAAAGGCTGATAGAAGGCATTAAATTTACTAAATACTTTAGATAATGCCTAACTATTTTAGACTTTTCAGCCGGCAGATTCGATGGCGTCGATAATTATCCAGTCCTCTCTCCTGATCCTGAGCACATAAAATACCCAGACTGCTGCAGCAATGACGGCTATAACCGAAACGGCTTTCACAATTACCGATTCAGAATCGGAGAAAGCGATACCTGAAAATACCAGTATTGCAGGAGCAAACATGGATGGATCGTACCTGTGCATCTTCTTGTTTATCCTAAAATCGACCCTGCCCGTTTTAGCCGGATCGATGGTAACCTTACCGCTTCTGCCCCGGCTTGATAAAACCTGAAGCTCAAAGGGCTTGTCAGGGACATCAATCTCTACAGATGATTTTTGCTTTAGAATGACAACAGGCAATCCATTTACCATCACCTTAAACTTTCTCTCATCGTGCACTCCTTCGGGAGGTCTTGTAACGGTAAGTTTAGCCATCTCTTCCAAAAGTTCTAATACATATTCAAATCTTAAATCGTTAATCTTATATCGCAAATCGCAAATCTAAATCTGAAATCTGAAATCTGAAATCTGAAATCATCAGACCGCCTCTATCGTCGATGGCGGCTTACTGGCAATGTTGTAGGTTACACTGACAACGCCGGGTACCTTTGCGAGTATCTCTTCGGCCAGTCCGGTAAGAGTCTCATACGGCAGATTAGTCGGCGTGGCTGTGCGTGCATCAACGCTGTCCCAGCATCTAACCTCTATCTGGCGTCCAAAGTCTCTCTTGCCGTCACGCATGCCGGTAACACGGTCCTCATGCAGTATCGCCAGGTACTGGAACGCCCCGCTGTCGCGCAGCCACTTTTCGGTTATGACGGTTGCCTTTCTGACGATGTCAAGCTTTTCGCGGGTCACCTCGCCGATAATGCGGGCGGCCAGGGCCGGACCCGGGAACGGGATGCGGGCATAAAACTCCTCCGTCAGTCCGAGGGCTTTGCCTGCCTTCCTCACCCCATCCTTGCGCAACTGTATCAGGGGCTCGATTATCTTATAGCCAAAAGCCTGCTGCGGGTCGATGCCCAGCTGTTCGAATACATTATGCTGCCTCTTGATGCCTGCCACCGTCTCGTCGATATCGGTCAGTATTGTTCCCTGCAGGAGGTGCCGTGCATTGCTCTCCCTCACCAGCCTGCCGAAGACATCCTTATAGAATGCCTGGGTGATCGCCTCGCGCTTCTCCTCGGGGTCAGTAATGCCGCTCAACGCCGACAGGAAAGCCTCTTCCGCATCCACTATCTCTACCTCTACACCCAGCTCCCTGAAGAATGACTTAACCCTTTCCGGCTCCCCCTCACGCATCAGGCCATTCTGTATGAATACCGTCCTGAGTTTCTTGCCCAATGCCCGGTGACCCAGCAGCGTTACCACCGATGAATCGACGCCTCCCGAGAGGGCGTTAATGGCAGTACCGTCTCCAACGGCCTGCCTTATCTCATTTACTTTTTCCACAATGAACGCATCGGTGTTCAATGACTCTGCAAGGATCTCTTTT
>CAYUOS010000187.1:0-5119 GCA_964446435.1 uncultured Rikenellaceae bacterium
CGAATGGGAGCACACCTGATACCTGACACCTGACACCTGACACCTCACACCTGACACCTGACACCTGACACCTGATACCTGATACCTGATACCTGATACCGTCCCTAAAACATCTGCATCTGGTGCAGGCGGCGGTAGACGCCGTTCTCTATGGCCAGAAGCTCTTCGTGGGTGCCGCGCTCCACTATGCGGCCTTCGTCGATAACCACTATGAAGTCGGCGTGCTGTATGGTAGACAAACGGTGGGCAATAACAATCGAGGTGCGGTTTTCCATAAGCCTGATAATGGCATCCTGAACCAGCTTCTCCGACTCGGTGTCGAGTGAAGAGGTCGCCTCGTCGAGGATCAGTATCGGCGGATTGGCCATTATCGCCCTCGCAATGCTTATGCGCTGCCGCTGTCCGCCGCTGAGCTTGTTGCCTCCCTCGCCTACCAGGTAGTCATACCCCTCCTCGTTCTCCATTATAAAATCATGGGCATTGGCAATGCGGGCTGCCTGCTCAACAGTTCCGGCACTGTACTCGTCAACGCCAAACGCAATATTCTCTGCAAACGAGGCATTGAAGAGTATAGGAGTCTGGCTCACAATACCCATCAGACTTCGGAGGTCACGTACCTTCAGGTCGCGAATATCAACGCCATCAATGAGTATCGCACCCTTATCAACATCCATGAACCTGGGAATAAGATCGACAAGTGTCGACTTGCCTCCTCCTGACTTGCCGACAATGGCTACAGTCTTACCCTTCTCAACCTTCAGGTTCACGTCACGCAATACCGGCTCATTATTGTATGCAAAGGTCACATTCCTGAACTCAATCGAATCACTGAATCCGGTCACCGGAAGAGCATCCTCCTTCTCCACAATCCGGTCGTCAGCCTCAAGCACGTGGTTGATCCTCTCAAGCGAGGCCATCCCCTTCTGGATTGCAAACCATGCTCCCGAAATCGCCTTCGAAGGTTGAATTATCTGTGAGAAGACAAGAATGAAAGCGATAAGCCTGTCAGGTGTAAGCGATCCTGACCCCTTCATCGCCATCGTCCCCCCGACATACATCAGCACCATCACCACGAGTGTCCCCAGGAATTCACTCAGCGGTGAGGCCAGGTAGTTTTTCCTCGTAACCCTCCTGAATACCCTGGCATATCTCTCATTCGAATCAGAGAACTGCGATGTCATCTTCTCCTCGGCGTTGAACCCCTTGATGATCCGCAAACCCGTAAGCGTCTCCTCCACTATCGACAGCAACCGCCCCAGCTGCTGCTGTCCGATAAAACTCGCCGACCTCAGGGTACGGCTTATCTTGCTGATAAACCATCCGCTGAAGGGAAGCATCAGCAGCGCGAAGAGCGTCAGCTGATAGCTTATCGAAAAGAGGTATATCAGGAATATTACAATATAGAAAGGGTCGCGAAACAGCATCGTCAGCGATGCCATCACCGAAGTCTCTATCTCCTGCACGTCACTCGACATCCGGGTCAGCACATCTCCTTTCCTTGCCTCGGTGAAATAGCTCAGCGGAAGCCTCAGCACCTTGGTATAGATCTTCCTCCGCAGATCCCTCACGGTTCCGGCCCTGAGATAAGCCATATTATTGTTGGCCAGGAATATAAACCCGTTCTTGAAGAAGCTGGCAATCACAACCAGGAGGCCCACCAGCAGCAGCGACTGCAGCGGCCCGTGCTTCTCAATAAATGCCGTGAACCAATGATCAATGGCCTGCCTCAGGTAGGTAAAGTTAAACTCAAAATCGCCCGGGTGAGCAACCGGCTCCACCTGGTCGAAGAGCACCTGCAGAAACGGCACCACCAGGGTCAGTGTAAAAAGCGCAAAAACGGCGCTCAGTATATTGAAAATGAAATTGCGGGTTACCTGCCACCTGTACGGCGATATGAACCTCAGCAGGGTGCGTATGTTATCCATCTCAAAATAAGCAATTTAAATGCCGGTATAATTAAACGGAGTCACCGACCGCATCTCCTCCTTCACCTCCTCATCAACATCGAGACTGTCGATAAAATCGTTCACCGTCTCGCGCGTAATCTTCCGGCCCGTCCGAGTCAGGCGCATCAGCGTCTCGTACGGTTCGGGGTAGCCCTCGCGCCTCAGAATCGTCTGCAGCGCCTCCGCCACCACGGCCCAGTTTCCGGCCAGGTCTTCTTCAATCCTTCCGCCGTTGACAATCAGCTTGTCAAGGCCTTTCATGAGGGAACCGAAGGCTATAATCGTATGTGCGAGCGGAACACCGATATTCCGCAACACCGTTGAATCGGTAAGGTCGCGCTGCAGCCTCGAGACCGGCAGCTTCGTGGCCAGGAATGCAAACAGCGCGTCGGCCACCGCGAGGTTACCCTCCGCGTTCTCGAAATCGATAGGATTCACCTTGTGGGGCATCGCCGACGATCCCACCTCTCCTGCCTTCACCTTCTGGCCGAAATAGTCCATCGATATATATGTCCATATATCGCGGGCCATATCGACCAGTATGGTATTTATCCGCCTCATATTGTCAAAGAGTGCGGCAAGATTATCATAGTGCTCTATCTGTGTCGTGGGTCGCGAGCGGCTCAGTCCCAGCACATCGTTGACGAAGTCGTCGGCAAATCCCTCCCAGTCGACATCGGGATAGGCAACCACGTGAGCGTTGAAATTGCCTGTGGCTCCCCCGAACTTTGCTGAAAAAGGTATGAAATTGAAGTACTTGGTCTGCTCGTCGAGCCTGGCCACGAACACCTCGAACTCCTTGCCCAGCCTGGTCGGCGAGGCAGGCTGGCCGTGTGTGTGTGCCAGCATCGGTATATCGCGCCACTCATCCGCCAGCCCGGCAATCTTCTCACGCAGTTCGAAGAGTTGCGGCTTGTAGATATCCTCCATGAAATCGCGCAGCGACAGCGGTATCGCAGTGTTGTTGATATCCTGCGATGTCAGTCCGAAGTGTATGAACTCCGACCATTTCTGCAGTCCGGCCTCCCTGAACCTCTCCTTCATGAAGTACTCCACCGCCTTCACATCGTGATTAGTGGTCTTCTCTATCTGCTTGATCTGCTCAGCATCGGCGAGGCTGAATTTCAGGGCCATATCCCTCAGAAATCCGAACTTAGTGGTGTCGAAATCATCGACCCCCTTTATCTTGGCCTCGCACAGGGCAATGAAATACTCGGCTTCAACCATTATACGGTACTTTATCAGGGCATACTCCGAAAAATAATCCGCCAGCTCCGACACTTTCCCGCGGTACCTGCCGTCGACAGGCGAAATTGCCGTCAAAAAACTGAGTTCCATCACAAACAGAAGTTATTTAAGTTTGTTATATCATTACAATCGCAAAAATAGTCTTTTAGCGCGGTGAAAAAAAATTAAAACCCGTAATTTAGCGGTGGCTTTCAGGGCCGCCCGACACACATGCAATCATGAACAAAATCAGGGTCTCAACGGTAAAATACGCGAACAGTTATCCCATGAACTGGGGACTGATTCACGGTACTGTGTCGCCGCTTATCGACATCGACTTCGACCACCCCGCAGGCATCGCAGCCAGGCTCACTGCCGGAACTGCCGACATAGGCCTCGTTCCCGTGGCCGCCATTCCCACCCTGAAAAATCCTGTCATTATTGGCAATTATTGTGTGGGAACCAGGGGTCTGGTGCGCACTGTAATGCTGTTCAGCAACAGCACCATTGAAGATGTGGAGACAATCTGGCTCGACCACCGCTCTGTCACCTCTGTCAACCTTGCAAAGGTTCTGGCCCTCTATCACTGGAAGAAGGAATTCAGGTGGATGAATCCCGGCAGGATGTTCGACTACACGATGATAGGCAACAGGGAGGCAATCGTCATTATCGGCGACCAGTGCTTCGATATGGAGAACCGTTTTGCACACGGCTACGACCTTGCCAGTGAGTGGAATAAGATGACCGGACTCCCGTTTGCTTTCGCATGTTGGGTGGCGGTGAACCGGCCCGATGAAGAGTTCGTGAAACTGTTCAACACTTCGCTCGAATTGGGACTACAAAATAAGGAGGCTGCGGTTGCAGAGCTGAATCGTCTAAAATACCCCGAGGCCGCTGAAATAGTTGAATACCTCAGCACCAACATCGACTACCCTTACGATGAACCAAAGCAGAAAGCTCTGGAACTGTTCCTCGAATACATGAAATCATTAAACCCAATTCTTATATGAGAGCATTTAAACTATTTATGGTATCTCTGCTGCTGACAGCAATTCCCCTGGCAATTGAAGCCCGCGAGGAGGTCAAAACTCCTGTGGCAGGCACGGCACAGACGGAGGTAACTACCCCTCAGGCAGACACGGTACAGAAAGAGGTTACGACCCGGGAGGCAGGCAGGGTACGGGAAGAGCTTAATCCCAGCCAGGAGAAAAATACTCAGGAAGAACCTAATGCTCAGGAAGAGATTAAGCCTCAGGAGCAGAGCAAGATCATATACAAATTTGATATTAAGAAGATGATAGCTGCCCCCATCTGGAGGACCACCAAGAAGAGTTTCGAGGAGGCCCGCGAGAAAGGCGCAGACTACATACTGATACATATGAACACCTATGGAGGGCAGGTTGACTATGCTGACTCTATAAGGACGAAAATACTGAATTCAGAGATACCGGTACTGGTATTCATTGACAATCAGGCAATCTCAGCAGGAGCACTTATTTCGATAGCAGCCGACAGCATCTATATGAGGCAGGGAGGTTCCATTGGCGCCGCAACGGTTGTCGATCAGACAGGACAACAGGTTCCTGACAAATACCAGTCATTTATGCGCGGCATGATGAGGTCGACGGCCGAGGCACACGGAAAGAAGCCGGTAGTGCGCGATGGCGATACAACATGGGTATGGCACCGCGATCCCGATATCGCACAGGCGATGGTTGACCCGAGGATTTTCGTTGCCGGGGTTATCGATACCGGGCAGGTACTGACACTTACGGCTCAGGAAGCAATGAAATACGGCTTCTGCGAGGGGGAGGTATCTACCATTGCCGAAATGCTCGAGAAGGCCGGTATTGAGGATTATAAGATTTATGAATTCAAGCCAACGACGCTCGAGATTCTCATTCAGTTGCTTGTGAACCCGGCTGTTTCGAGCCTTCTGATACTGG
>CAYUOS010000188.1:0-4992 GCA_964446435.1 uncultured Rikenellaceae bacterium
GGTGTGAGGTGTGAGGTGTGGGGTGTGGGGTGTGAGGTGTGAGGTGTGGGGTGTGGGGTGTGAGGTGTGGGGTGTGAGGTGTGGGGTGTGAGGTGTGGGGTTTGAAAAGATATTTCTATATTTGAATTGATACAAACTCGCTGTATAATGGGAAATTTTATGGATTTGAACGTCTGGAAGGAATCCAGACTCTTGGTGATTGATATTTACAGTGCAACCAGGTCGTCCGAATTTTCACATGACTTTGCATTAAGAGATCAGATTAGAAGATCTGCCATCAGTATAATCAGCAATATTGCTGAGGGAGAGCAATCTGGAAGTAATCCACTCTCAATAAGGTTCTTCAAAATATCACGAGGATCAGCAGCAGAATTAATTACCCAACTTGTTATTGCTCACGATATTGGATATATCAATGATGAACTTTATGAAAACCTGTTGGCCAGGTGTAACCATATTTCAGCAATGCTTATGAATCTTATCAAAGTACGTCAAAAGCAAATCTAATTACCCCATACCTCTTACCTCTTACCTCTTACCTCTTACCTCTTACCTCTTACCTCTTACCTCTTACCTCTTATTAAAAAAAACCGCCCCTTTCGGGGCGGCTGCTAAACATTGTGAAAAAGGGGATTAAGCTTTAACAGTTAGTTAAAGATATATCGTATTCCAAGTTGCATGGCGTAGGTTGAGCCGTAACCAATGTTGTCACTGAAGGTATTGGTGATCATCTGGTTGTTGAGAGGATTAAGCCTGTATGTTGGCTTCAGGGCTCCTCCGGCCACAATATTGTTGGCATTGGTCATGACAAGTATATTGCCCTGGTTGAACCTTCTAGCCTTGCCCCAGTCAGAGTTGAGGAGATTGCCGAAGTTCAGGATGTCAAGGCTTACCTGCAAAGAGTTGCGCTTGCCACCAACGTTGATGAAAAACTCCTGCATCACCTTGAAGTCGGTACGGTTCATCCATGGGAACTGTGCGCCGTTGCGCTCAGCATACATACCCTTGCGGCTGCTCAGGTATTTGTCCTGGTTGATGTATGCAAAGAATGCTGCGCTCTGATCGGCTGCTGTCCAGGTAACCGGCGTCGTCGTACCTGATGGAGTGAATGTATAATTCACAAAGGTAATCTCGCTTGGATCCTTCGGAACATAGATAAGGTTGTTTGAACCTGCACCATCACGAAGGATGTTTGTGGTATATACATATGAGAACCTGCCCTGTGAGCCACCCTCATAGAAGAGCGAGAAGGTGGTGGCACCTACCTTGAAGTACTCAAGCCTGTAGGAAGCAGAGGCAATAATCTTATCAGGAACGACATAGCTAGCCCAGCTGAGTTCCGGGTTGTTGGCTCCGTTCACGTTCGGGTTACCGTTCCATGCCGATGCAGCCTGGTCGCCACCTCCGTCGACGAGGTTCTTGGCCTCACTCCTGGTATAGGCAACCATGGCGGTGAATCCCCTGTCAAAAGCCTTCTCGAGCTTGGCTGTTACTGAGTAGTAGTATCCACCCTTCCTGTTTTCAAGTACTATCGGGGAGACTCCTGTACCGATTCCGGTAGTGGAAGTAGTTACGGTGCCTCCGGATTGCACGTGATAATACTTATTTACGTTGGTAGCTGCAACTGTGTATGGGTATATCAGCCTGTTGTCGGGATACCCTGCAATATTAAGGGGTGAAGGATCTTTAAGGCCACGGTTTACGAAAAACGCTGTATTGATATCCTTGTTATAGATACCTTCAAGTGTTGCCTTGAGTCCCCAGGGAAGATTGGCGTCGAATGCAAGACTGCTCTTCCATGACTGTGGCATCTTGAAGTCGTTGTCAATAATCGTGAAAGTACCGGGTATTATGGTTCCTACAGCTGGCTGGGTAGCCGGGTAGTATGCCCTGATATCAGGATTGAAAGGTCCGGGAACATTGGCGCCCGTAAAGGTCTGTGTGGTCTGAAGCATTCCTGCGTCACCGGCCTGGGCTACAATCCATACAAATGGTACGCGACCCGTAAAGATACCTGTACCACCACGCATAATAAGTGAGCGATCTCCCATGAAGTCGTAGTTGAACCCGAGACGAGGTGACCACATTATTCTCTGCTTTGGAAGTGTTGAGGTGCTGAATTTCCTGTCACCGAATGTAAGGTCCTCAATAATGGGGTGTACAGCAAGTGCATCGGGATATGTCGGGCGGTCAAGGCGCAGACCGGCAACGAAACGGAACCGTGAACTGACAACCACCTCATCCTGGAGATATGCCGAATACTGGCTGAATTTGAATGACGGGAACGCCTGCTCATAACCCGGGGTGTTTGAGAAGGTGTGTGCGTATGCCCTTGGATTGCCTCCGTTGACAAAATCATCCCATGAGTTGAAAACATAGAAGCTTGTTCCAAACCGCTGGAAGCCATTCTTGGTATCGTTGGTCTCAAACTGCAGGCCGGCGGTGAAGTTATTGATACCCATCGACCATGAGAAGTCATCGCTGATGGTAATGGTAGTTACCTCGCGAAGGTTGCCGTATGAGAAGAGTTCTGTTCCGAAAGAGGTATAAACCCTGTCATCAAGCAGGATATCTACAAATGGGAAATCCTTGTTTCCGCCTGTGCTTCTTGGCTCATCCTGGAATGAATAGGTGAAGCGAAGAGTGTTTGCAAATCTGCCTCCTCCGAAATAGGAGTTTAGTTCCGATGAAAGTGAGTAGAAGTTTCTCTCCTGGAAGTAGCCTGAGTTCTGGAACCACATTGCGTCCATCGCCTGTCTGTTACCGGTATAAAGCGAAGAAAACGGCGAGAATGATGTGCTCGGATTGCTGGGAGACTTGCTCTGCATAAGGCTGTAACGGATATTGAACTTATGGTTCTGGGCAATGTTCCAGTCGACCCTGGCCAGGAATTTCTGTCCCGGACTTTCGAATGCATATCCCTGATAAGGACCAGTCTCATATCCGTAGGTCTCCCTGAGATAGTTGCTGATCAGTTCAAGTTGAGATGCAGACGGCCTTGCAATGTTGTTGGGGTAGTCTGGCGGGCTTGTAGGAGTTGAAGCTACTCTTGAAGGTCCGGGAACCTCTTCATTCTCCTTTTCATAGCTCAGGAAGAAGAAGAGTTTGTTCTTGATGATCGGACCTCCAAGGCGCATACCCAGAAGATTATAGCTTGCAGGTGAGCGATCGAATGTGGTCTCACCGACCTTGTTGCCCTTGTACTTTTCATTCTGCAAATAGTTGTATACCGATGCCCTGAATTCATTGTCGCCCGAACGGGTTACTGCATTTACCGAAGCTCCGATAAAGCCACTCTGACGTACGTCAAAAGGTGTAATGTTGACCGATATCTGGTCGAGGGCATCGAGTGAAATAGGAGTGCCATTGCCCGGAAGGTTTGTTCCGATACCAAAAGCGTTGTTGAACTGTGCACCGTCAACGGTGATGTAGTTCTGACGATAGTTACCACCACCAATCTGGTTGCCGTTGGCCTGGGGGGTAAGGCGGGTAATGTCGTTTATGCTCCTCGAGATGGTTGGCATGGCAGCAATCTGCTCACGCCTTATATTGACAGAGGAGCCGTTCTTTTCAGAGTTGAAGACAGGAGGCCTGGCGCCAACCACAACAACCTCACCAACACCGACCCGGCTCTCCCGTAGTGAGGCATTAAGAACGAATGACTCACCCAGGGCAAGGGATATGTCACCGAAAGTCGCCTTCTCGTAACCTACGAAAGAGATATCCACGCTGTATGGTCCGCCCGGACGCATACCGAGAATTGTGAAGAATCCTCCGTTATTGGTTATTACTCCGTATTGTGTTCCTGAAGGAACATGAACTGCCACGATAGTCGCTCCGGGAAGAGGAAGCCCTCCTTCGTCCAGAATGCGTCCGTTCATGGCCGAGGTAGTGGAACCCTGGCCCAGCAACATGCCGGTAATACCAAGGAACACCGTGATCATACACAAGCGCTTCATAAGATGCATCATAGTTTTATGGTTTTAATTGTGAATATTTTTTGTACAAGATTAATTCAATTCACTGGTTTTGAGTTTAACTCCACTTTAAATTATTGTGAAATCGGGATAGCCAATTTACGGCTCTTTGAAAAACAACATGGTAGTCGCGCCTTTATAGTTGTTAACAAATTTTTAACTTGTTTTAAGCAGCATGTTAACATGCTGAATGCCCATCAATTTGATTGGAACAGGGACATAAAAGGGGCCTGCTTTACACTCGGGTTGAGGAAACGGGTGACAAACAACCATGGTGGTGAATTGCCACTATCAATAAAACCCTAATTTTGCATCTGCAAAGCCCACGGATATTGAACCCGGGGAGACAATGAAAAATGCCGCTCCTGAACAACCTCACACGAAAATCACTTCATGACCGGGTCTATTATGGCTCGATGTGCATGCTGGTTACAATGATGCCCCTTTCGAGGTACATGGCTACGGTGAGCCTTATTGTGATGGCCACCAACTGGATAGCTGAGGGAAGGTACAGAGAGAGGTTCAGGCATTTCATCGCTGACAAACCGGCCGTGGCGTTATCAATGATTTACGGGCTGAACGTAATAGGACTACTCTGGTCGAAAGACCTCCATTTTGCCCTTTTCAACGATCTGCTGCACAAGCTGCCGATACTGATCCTGCCGGTAATATTCTCGACCTCGCCGGTACCGGATGCCAGACGGTTGAGGCTGTTGCTGTTCCTATTCATAGCATCGGTCTTTGCAGTTTCACTCATCGGCATCTCGAACAGGTTATTGCTGTCAAATTACGAATTCCGTGATGCCTCACCGTTTATCATCGGAGTCTATTACAGTATGCTGCTCATTCTGGCCGCCTTTCAGCTTCCGGCACTTATCAGGCATACCACCGGCAATATATATTACAATCAATCCGGCTTTTGAGTTCATAAGTCCTAAATTTTTAATCAACTGAACAAGTGGAACGAGAATAGTATATCCCGGAATCATGATTCCGGAGAGAAAAAACACATATA
>CAYUOS010000189.1:0-4937 GCA_964446435.1 uncultured Rikenellaceae bacterium
CAATACATGCAGTTACCTGACAGCAACCAGTCTCTCAATCTGATCTCCCGGCGCCAGAGCGACAGGGCATACAGCGACAGGCCGGTGGAGCAGGATAAGCTCGACAGAATACTCGAGGCAGCTCGTCTTGCTCCCTCCGCCTGCAACGCCCAGCCATGGAAGTTTATAGTGGTCACCGACCCCGTGGTACGGGAAAAGATAGCGGAGGCAGCATCTGCCAGGGCTCTGGGGATGAACACCTTCGTGTCTCAGGTGCCTGTCTTCATCGTTATCGTGCGCGAAAAGCCCAACTTCACATCGCGGGTAGGGTCGGTTGTCAAGCAAAAGGACTATTCGCTGATGGATATCGGTATTGTATCGGGATTCATCTCGCTGCAAGCGTGTGCTGAAGGCCTCGGTTCCTGCATAATGGGATGGTTCAATGAGAAGCTGGTGGGAAAGATTCTCGGAGTGCCTTCGGGCAAGCGCATTGAGCTGATCGTTGCTGTCGGATACCCGGCAAAGGAGTACCGCGAGAAAAAGAGAAAACCTCACGGGGAGGTTATCTCTTTTAACAAATACTGAAGCCTGAAACCGGTGTCGGTTCTCACTCAGCCGGCGTCGGGTCGTCGAATTTACTAACTCAGCGCCTCAAGGGCTGTTTTTATCCTTTTTACCGCTTCGATTATCTGGTCATCGGAGGTGGCGTACGATATTCTCAGGCAGTCGGGAGCGCCAAATGCCGAACCTCCCACAGTCGCCACATGTGCCTTGTCAAGCAGGTACAACGCCAGGTCATCGGAGGTCTTTATCTCAAGGTCGCCTGCTTTCTTGTTAAGGAAGGTGGTTACCTCGGGCATCACGTAGAAGGCACCCTGCGGAACCCTCACTTTCAGCCCCTTAACATCGGCAAGCAACGAACAGATAAGGTCTCTCCTCCTCAGGAACGCCTCCCTCATTGTCTCGCGTGATCCCGATTTCGATGTTATCGCCGCCAGGGCCGCACGCTGTGCTATCGAACAGACACCCGAAGTAAACTGGCCCTGAAGCTTGTTGCATGCCTTTGCTATCCACAGCGGAGCGCCTATGTAGCCTATCCTCCAGCCTGTCATGGCATAACCTTTCGATACGCCGTTTACGGTTATAACCCTGTCGAAGATGAAATCGAACGATGCCATGCTTACATGCTCGCCGGTGAAGGTAATGTGCTCGTAAATCTCGTCCGACATCACAAACAGGCCTTCATGCTTCTCAACCACCCTGGCTATCTTCTCCATCTCCTCACGGGTGTAGACCATGCCGGTCGGATTGCTCGGGGAGTTGAATATGATCATCCTGGTCTTCGGTGTAATGGCAGCCTCAATCTCTTCGGCACTGGCCTTGAAGTCGTTCTCGATCTTCGTGTTGATAACCACTGGCTTCCCCTCGGCCAGTATCACATGATCCCAGTAACTCACCCAGTAAGGGGCAAGCAGTATGACTTCATCACCCGGATTGATGACCGAGAGCATCACGTTGATAAGTGAATGCTTCCCTCCTGCCGACACAATTATCTGATCGCAGGTGTAATAGAGTCCGTTCTCTATGCGGAATTTATCCGATATCGCCTGGCGCAGGTCATTGTAGCCGGGTACCGGCGGATAGAATGAGTAGTTTTTGTCTATCGCCTGCTTGGCTGCCTCCTTGATGTCGTCGGGGGTATTGAAGTCGGGCTCTCCTATAGCCATGTTAATTACGTCAACGCCTTTCTCCTTCAGGTCGCGGCTCTTCTGAGCCATTGCCAGTGTCTGGGAAGCCGATAACGACTTGATTCTGTCTGACAAATATTCCATATCTCTTTTTGATTTATTTATGTTTCTGGGTTCCTCCGCCGGTAAAACGTCAAATGTAAAAAGTTAATTTGATTTCAACCATAATATATATTAGGTTTGTATGGTTAAAAACATCGAAAATGGACATGCTTTTCGACATCCTGAAGATAGTTCTGCCGGCTACCCTGGTCTTCCTCACCGCCTGGGCTCTGCTGGGCAAAATGTTTAAGAATGAACAGGACCGCCGGCGTCAGGAACTCGTCATGCAAAACAGTCGTACAATCGTACCGATAAGGCTGCAGGCCTACGAAAGGATCATCCTTTTCCTTGAAAGAATAAGCATGGAGTCACTTCTTGTAAGGGTGAACAAATCGGGAATGTCGGCGGCACAGCTCCACTCGGCCCTGCTCAACACTGTCAGGTCGGAGTTCGAGCACAACCTGTCACAGCAGATCTATATGTCGCAGCAAGCCTGGGAGGTTATCAAAAACGCCCGCTCAAATACCATCAAGATTATCAACACGGTCGCCGGCAATCTGCCCGAAACCGCCACCTCAGTCGATCTGAGCAAAAACCTCCTCGAAAAGGTGATGGAAATGGAAAAGGAACCAACCCAGATAGCAATCGAATTCGTCAAAACCGAAATCTCCCGCCTCCTGTAACCAACCACCCCGGTTACCGGTTACCGGACACCGGATACCGGATACCTGACACCTGATACCTGATACCCGGTACCTGATACCCGATACCTGATACCCGGTACCTGATACCTGACACCTGATACCGGATACCGGATACCGTTTCCCGTTACATCATTTCCACACTCCTCTTAATAAACCTGCTCAACTCTTCTCCCCTTAGCATATTGTTCGCCAGCAGCGCCAGATCCACCAGCTGACCCGCGTACTTGTTCCCCGAGCCCCACTCCTTCAGTTTCGTCGAAAACTGCTCCTCGACAGCGCTCAGCTTCTTACGCATCCCGGCAAGGTCATCCTTCTCGGCCTGGCTTATCTCATCATATTTCTTCTTCGAGTGCTCCTTCTCCAGGAAGTCGACCTGCTCCTTCAAATCCTTCATCTCGGCACGTACCTCCTTCAACTCCTCCAAGGTCTCCTTCTCCACCTCCTCCGAGAGCTTGATTATCTGCGGATGATTGGCATTCACCACAAGATTGTAGCTGTCGGGAAGGTCGCCATAGAAGCCCATACCTCCTCCGCCGCCAAGCTGCGACATATCCTTCATCCTGCGCATAAACTCCGACTGGGTTATTAAAACCGGACTCTCACTCTCATCCATCGGCTCAAAGACAACACTGAACCGCTCTTTACCCTTCAGCCTGCCCATCAATACATGCTTCAGGGCATCCTGCTGCTCTTCCCCAATCTTCGCTTCCCTCTTCTCATCCTTCAGTATCAGCTTCTCAGGAACATCCGAGTCAACCCTCACAAACCTGCTCTCCTTGAACTTCGTCTCCAGGTGGTTAAGCAGGTGAGTGTCAAGCTGTCCGTCCAGTATCAGTACATCATAGCCGCGGGCCCTGGCCTTCTCAATGTAGCTGTACTGGGCAAGCTTGTCGGTGGCGTACAGGTAAATCAGCGTCTTGTTCTTGTCGGTCTGGTTCTCCTTTATCAGCGCCTCGTACTCCTCGTAGGTGAAGTACTTGTCATCACTGTTCTTCAGAAGCGCGAACTTCGAGGCCTTCTCGTAGAACTTCTCCTCGGTTATCATGCCGTACACGATGAACAGCTTCAGGTCATCCCACTTCTTCTCGAAATCCTCACGGCTGTTCTTGAATATCTGTGCCAGCCTGTCAGCTACCTTCTTCGTGATGTGTGACGATATCTTCTTCACATTCGAATCGCTCTGCAGGTAACTCCTCGACACGTTCAGCGGAATATCCGGAGAGTCAAGCACCCCATGCAGCAGTGTCAGAAACTCGGGCACAATTCCCTCAACAGAGTCGGTCACGTAAACCTGGTTGCAGTAAAGCTGTATCTTGTTCTTCTGTATCTCAAAATTGCTCTTGATCTTCGGGAAATAGAGTATCCCTGTCAGCTTGAACGGATAGTCAACATTCAGATGGATATTGAAAAGGGGCTCATCTCCCATCGGATAAAGCTCGCGGTAGAACTTCGAGTAATCCTCATCCTTCAGGTCCGCCGGCTTAACGGTCCACGCAGGCTTCGTATTGTTTATTATCTTATCCTTGCCGGTGTCAACATACTTGCCGTCCTTCCACTCCTGCTCCTTCCCGAAGGCAATCTCTATCGGCAGAAACTTGCAGTACTTCTTCAGCAGGGCCTCTACCCTCGACTCCTCCAGGAACTCCTTCGACTCCTTGTCGATATGCAGAATCACATCGGTTCCGATGGCATCGCGCTCCGCCGGCTCAATGGTAAACTCCGGACTCCCGTCGCACACCCAGCGAACCGCCTCGGCCCCATCCTGCCACGATCTGGTAACAACCTCAACCTTGTCAGACACCATGAACGAAGAGTAGAACCCAAGCCCGAAGTGACCTATAATCGCATTGGCCTGGTCCTTGTATTTGTCGAGGAAATCGTTGGCGCTCGAGAAGGCAATCTGGTTCAGGTACCTGTCAAGCTCCTCAGCCGTCATCCCAACCCCATTGTCAGACACCGTTATCGTCTTCTTCTTCTTGTCAACAGAAACGCTGATCTTCAGATTCTCAACATCTCCCTTGTATTCGCCGGCACTGTACAGCGTCCGCAGCTTCTGCGTCGCGTCAACGGCGTTCGAAATTATCTCTCTCAGAAATATCTCATGGTCAGAATAAAGAAACTTCTTGATTATCGGGAAAATGTTCTCGGTGGTTACTCCAATTTTTCCTTTCTGCATATCAGAACAAATTAAGGGTTAAACTTAAACAACCGCACTTTTTCCAAATCACGTGCCACGTCAGTTTTACTGACAAATAGTCATCGAAATGACGCCACGCAAAGCCTTTGCATGTAACGTCTGACTAAAAATACTGGGGGAACCGGAAAACAGAATAAACGAGAAAAAGCAGTGCCGCAATTATCAGGCCGACCAGTATCCTGCCCACCCTCCTGATCCTGTTGGTCTTCAGCGTCAGTGTCTTCTCGCTGATCAGCTTCTTCACCACATTGTGGATGCGTAAAACTG
>CAYUOS010000190.1:0-4828 GCA_964446435.1 uncultured Rikenellaceae bacterium
TTCGGTCGCGAGCTCGCCTTCGGCTCGGTTGCTCCCATTCGGTCGCGAGCTCGCCCGGCAAGCAGGTCTCGGTTCAGGTATCGGGTATCAGGGGTAAAAATACAATTTTTTGGAAATGGCTATTGCTGTCACATATGGCGATAATGCATAAATTGCGTTTATAATTGTTAATCACAGGACATGGCATCGGGGTATTTTACAGAAACCCAGAGATTCAGGCAGTTGTGGATATGGGCATTGCTAACAGGTCTGCTGGTATTGTTTATATGGGCATTCGTCCAGCAGATAATTCTCGGAATACCCTGGGGTAACAATCCGGCTTCAGACACGGGCCTGATCTTATTCTGCCTCATACCTCTCGGTATTGTTGTTCTGTTTCTTATCGCAAGGCTCGAGACCCGTATTGACAGAATGGGTATAAGCTACAGGTTTTTACCCTTTCACCGGAAATGGAGGCTGATAGAGTGGAGCACTGTCGGTCGTGCCTACATCAGAAAGTACAACTCAATTGCCGAATTCGGAGGCTGGGGAATAAGATTCGGTCTTAAGGGAGGCAAAGCCTACAACGTCTCCGGCAACCACGGACTCCAGCTCGAACTTAAGAACGGCAAAAAGCTGCTTATCGGCACCTGCAAACCCGATGAACTGTCAAAACACCTCCCGTCCTAACCAGCTACCAGTAACTGTTATATCCCCCTCTCGACCGCAGGGAGATAGCCATAGCAAATCGCAACCGAGACCGGCGTCAGCCGGCCGAGCTCGCGACCAGCGGGAGCAAATCTGATATCGTTTATCTGATATCTGAAATCCCCTGCTCTGCGCCCTCCGCCCTGTGCCTTTTTGCCCTCCTACGCCGTTTACGCCCTAATATGCCATTTACGCCCTCACACCCCATACCTTATACCTAATACCTCACCACATACCTATATCTCCCCATGCCCAGGTGGTATAAATACTAAAAATCACATTATCAACACACTTATGTGCCCTCTATAAGAGCAGAAATAACCTCTTATAAATACCTTTGGACCCTGTTAACCAGACCATTATTAATGGACCACGTAATTGTCTTCGCAACACTGGCATTTGCGCTCCTCATGTTCGCATGGGGAAAAGTCCGGCATGATATCGTAGCCTTCCTTGCCCTGTTCATCCTGATAATTACAGGTGTAATTGAGCCATCCTCGGCATACAGGGGCTTCGGCCATCCGGCGGTTATCACCGTAGCCTCTGTGCTGGTTATAGGCAAGGCGTTGGAGTTCTCGGGACTGATTGATTTTCTTGGCAGGTGGGTTATGAAGGTAGGAACCGGAATACCGTCACAGGTATTTGTGCTTTCGCTGCTGGTAGCCACAGCATCATCGATTATGAACAATGTAGGGGCCCTTGCCATCATGATGCCGATTGCAATCCATCTGGCAAGAAAAAGCGGACATCCGCCATCATTTGTACTGATGCCTGTTGCATTTGCCTCTCTTCTGGGTGGTATGATAACCCTCATTGGCACACCATCGAATATTATCGCCGGAGCCCTCAGGGCTGAAGCAACAGGGGAATCTTTTGGCATGTTCTCTTTTACCCCGGTAGGCATCGTGCTTACTGTAGTCGGACTACTCTTTCTTACATTCATCGGTTGGAGGCTTCTTCCCGGAAGGGTAGCTCCCCGCAGTGAAAGCAACCTGTTCAATATTGAGGACTATATTACTGAGGTGGTTGTTACAAAGGGATCATCTGTCAGGGGTAAAAGCCTCAATGAATTCATTACCAAACCTAAAATAGACATGAAAGTTTTGGGTCTGATAAGGGACAATAAGAGAATTCACGTACCAAGCCCTGATACGATACTTAAAGTCAAAGACCTCATAATCCTCGAGATAGATGCAAGCCAGCTGAAAGACCTGATTGAGGATACCGGGGTAAAGCTTCTTGGGGGAAAAAGATTCCGTAACGGCGGTGATGGAATTCAGAGCATCTCAATCGCTGAGGCCGTGGTAATGTCTGACTCAATACTGGTAGGTAGGTCCGCCTCCTCTCTCGGTCTTGAGTCAAAATATGACCTCAACCTTCTGGCCGTAGCCCACAGGGAAAAGCAGATGCACAAGCGGCTTGACGACATTATGCTGGGAGTAGGTGATGTAATACTACTTCAGGGAAGGGAAAACTCTCTTCATGACACCATAACATCTATCGGTTGTCTTCCCCTCGCAAAGAGAGACATACGGCTCGGATTCAAGCCAAAGTTTACCATGGCACTCTCAGTGTTTGGAATCGCCATAGTTCTTGTCGTTGCCGGAATACTGCCCGTCGAAGCGGCATTCTCAATGGCAGCTGTGGCAATGGTCCTGCTGGGTATCATGCCCCTGAAAGAGATGTACAGGAGCATCGACTGGTCAGTGATAGTGCTGCTTGGAGCGATGATACCCGTCGGTGCTTCCCTTGAAACCTCAGGTGGTGCGGCAATAATATCCAATGCTGTTATGAATATGGGCGGATCACTTCCACCATGGTTTATTATCGGATCAATCCTGACGATCACAATGCTGATTACCGGCCTCATTAACAATGCCGCAACAGTATTGCTGATGGGTCCGATAGCCATAGGCATCGCTAACGGACTCTCCTACTCCATCGATCCTTTTCTGATGGCAGTGGCAATAGGGGGTTCGGCAGCATTCCTTACACCCATCGGCCACCAGTCAAACACACTCGTAATGGGTCCGGGAGGATACAAATTCACTGACTACACCCGCATGGGCTTCCCCCTCTCGGTAATCCTTGTGATAATTGCCGTACCGCTCATACTGTGGGTTTTTCCTGTCTGAAATAGTTGCCACCTTGAAGTTCTCGCCTGATTCCTGATTCCGCCCTGAAAACCAATGCCAAAACAATCAGTTCAGACTGCTTCTGTTAATTAGAGGAAATAGAACAGCGCTGTTTTTACTATATTTAGACTCTGATAAAAGAAATCTATGGACCACCTGATAGTCTTTGCCACCCTGATAATTGCCCTTGTACTTTTTGCATGGGGTAAAATCCGGCATGACTTCGTTGCACTGATTTCATTGTTCATACTGGTAATTGCGGGTATAATTGAACCGGGAAAGGCTTTCGGGGGCTTCAGTCACCCGGCTGTTATTACAGTCGCATCTGTACTTGTTATCGGAAAAGCTCTGGAATATTCAGGATTGATAGATCTTATGGGCAAGTGGGTAATGAGGATAGGCAAGAACCTGACAGTTCAGATAATGATTCTGTCTCTGATCGTTGCAATCGCCTCTTCATTCATGAACAATGTGGGAGCACTTGCCATTATTATGCCAATCGCAATCCATCTGGCACGGAAAAGCGGCCATCCTCCCTCTTATCTCCTTATGCCTGTAGCATTTGCTTCTCTTCTTGGCGGTATGACAACACTGATCGGAACCCCACCCAACATTATCATCGCTTCATTCAGGGGAGATGAAGTTGGAGAGCCATTTGGCATGTTCTCATTTGCGCCGGCAGGAGTCCTTATAACAGTAGCAGGACTTATATTCATCACTCTTGTGGGATGGAGGCTTCTCCCAAAAAGAGCAGCAAAGAAATCCGAAAGGGACCTTTTTGATATTGATGACTACATAACTGAGGTTATTGTGGAGAGCACCTCTGCAGCGAAAGGAAAAAGCATAATTGAGTTCGTGAAAATGACCAATATTGACATGCAAATTCTGGGCCTTGTACGTGATAACAAGAGGATACACGCGCCCGGGCCTGACGAGGTTCTCAAAACTAAAGACATAATAATAATTGAGACCGATGCTGATGAATTAAAAACTCTTATTGAAGACACCGGCGTTAAACTGCTGGGCGGAAAAAAATTCCGTAAAGATGCTGTTGGATCTGAAAGTATTGCCATTACCGAGGCTGTGGTAATGGCAGACTCTTCACTTATAGGAAGGTCTGTTTCAGAATTAAGGATGAGAAGCAGATATGGTATTAATCTGCTTGCGGTGGCAAGAAGAGAGGAACAGATACACAGACGACTGGCAAATGTTATTTTCAGGGTCGGAGATGTGGTTCTTGTACAGGGCAGGGATCATTTGCTGCACGAAACAATTACCTCGATAGGATGCCTGCCTCTCGCACGACGTGACATAAAGCTGGACCTAAAACCTAAATTCATTCTCGCCCTTATGCTTTTCACTGCTGCAATTATTGTAGTAGTAACCGGATTATTGCCTGTAGAAACGGCTTTTTCCATTGCAGCTGTGGCAATGGTTCTTACAGGCATACTTCCTGTCAAGGAGATGTATAAAAGTATCGACTGGCCTGTAATAGTGTTGCTTGCAGCAATGATACCTGTGGGAATATCTCTTGAAACATCAGGTGGAGCAGAATTAATTGCTGACTCTGTACTAAATCTCGGCTCTAGTATGCCGGCATGGGCAATGATTACAATCATCCTGACTGTTACAATGCTGCTTTCAGCTGTAATAAACAACGCTGCCACCGTACTTCTTATGGCACCTGTGGCTTTAGGGGTGGCTAAAGGTCTCGGTTACTCTGTAGATCCATTCCTGATGGCTGTTGCTATAGGAGGCTCAGCAGCATTCCTGACCCCTATAGGTCACCAGTCAAATACACTGGTAATGGGACCAGGCGGCTATAAGTTCACCGACTATGTAAGAGTTGGTCTCCCAATGTCAGTTATTATCGTTGCTGTGGCTGTTCCTGTTATACTCTGGATCTTCCCGGTATAATAGGCATTGACTTACAGCATACCTTATACCTCACACCTCATACCCCACACCTATTCAACCACACTCGCGCCTATCTCAAAATGAGGCGC
>CAYUOS010000191.1:0-4800 GCA_964446435.1 uncultured Rikenellaceae bacterium
GAGCAGCGATCGAGCCAATAATCGGACATCTTAAAAGTGACTACCGGATGTTAAGGAACTATCTCAAAGGTGCTGAAGGTGATAAGATTAACACGATAATGGCTGCAACGGCGTTCAATTTGATGAAGAAACTCATGGGAATCCGCAAAGCGATTCTTTTTGTCTACGATCAGATCTTTGGGTTTCCGTTGCCAGATTTTATCCTTCTTCCAATTTATCAGAAAAAATGCGTTCTTAAGGCTTGACTAATTATACCGTTCTCCGTCTGCCGGATACCGTTCCCCGTTTTCTCCTATTTTTGCACTATGAAATCGATCAAAAACAAGCTGGGTATAGAGACGCTGGTGTTTGCTGAGACCTTTGAGCAGGAGGCGTATGACCAGGTGAAGAGGCTCTGCAATCATGATGCGTATGCCCGTGAGAAGATAAGGGTGATGCCCGACGTTCATGCCGGAAAGGGATGCACAATCGGTACCACCATGACCATCAGCGACAAGGTGACTCCGAATCTTGTCGGTGTCGACATTGGCTGCGGAATGCTGACCATCAGGCTTGAAGACAAGCAGGTTGGTTTTCCTGAACTCGATGCGGTGATACGGGCGAAGATTCCTTCGGGATTCGACATACACAGGCAGCAGCAGCGCGATTTCGACTTCTCGGGTATAAGGTGCAAAAAAAGTGTTGACCTCAGCCGCGCAGAGTTGTCTATTGGCTCACTGGGAGGAGGCAACCACTTTATCGAGGCCGGCCGGGCTCAGGGCAGCGGGGCTATGTACCTCGTAATACATTCGGGAAGCCGTAAGCTGGGTACCGACGTCTGCGAGTATTACCAGAAGAGGGCGATACAGATCACAGGAAAACAGTCAGGAGACAGGGATCTGGCCTACCTGACCGGCAGCGACTTCGACGACTATATGAACGACATGGCCATCATTCAGGATTATGCAAGGGTTAACCGTGAAACCATGGCGGCAATAATTTTGAAGGAGATGGGCCTTAAGGAGGTTGATCGGTTTCAGACGATACACAACTATATAGACTTCAGAAGGATGATATTGCGCAAGGGAGCGGTGAGTGCCGAGGAGAGCGAGGTTCTGCTCATTCCTGTTAACATGCGCGACGGTTCGCTGCTTTGCCGGGGCCGGGGCAACCAGGATTGGAACTACTCCGCTCCACACGGGGCAGGAAGGCTGATGAGCCGCACCAGGGCAAAGAAATCGATAACGATTGAGGAGTTCAGGGAGTCAATGAAGGGTGTCTATACCACCTCAGTCGGCAACCGTACCCTCGATGAGGCGCCACAGGCCTATAAGTCAATAGACGAAATAAGATCCACAATCACCGAAACGGCAGATATAGTTGATGTTATAAGGCCTCTCTACAACTTCAAGTCGCCCTGAAAGTGACACAAGCCCTGAAAATTGAAGTGCCCCCCCAAAGTGACAAAATCCCCAGAAAATGAAGAAAGCCCCCTGAAATTGACACAAGCCGGCTTAGCCGGGCAACAAATTTTATTTACCCGCTTGCATTTTCAATCACTCTTGCTACTTTTGTGACATCATTAACCTAAAGGCATTTTGCCCGTAGATATGAGAAGAACTCATCACGACGACCGCAATTTCATCATGCCACTGCTGCCTATGTGCATGCGCAGCTAACGGTTTGGTATACCGTTTCCCACTCATTTTCAGTCATTTTTCAGTTTAACAGTCGCTTCACGGCAACGCGTTTCAGTATGCGCCGGCCGGCTGCCGGCTGATGTCGCACAGATTAAAATTCAAAACCATGGAACAACATTATAGATTTGAAACACTTCAGATTCACTCCGGCCATTCACCCGATCCGCACACCCGCTCTCGCGCTGTGCCTATCTACCAGACAACCTCCTACACGTTTGAGGATGCAGGTCATGCCGCGGCCCTGTTCAACCTCGACACCCCCGGCAACATCTACACCCGCATCAACAATCCCACCACCGAGGTGCTCGAGAAGCGCGTAGCCGCACTCGAGGGAGGTGCGGCGGCACTGGCAGTATCGTCAGGCCATGCTGCTCAGTTTCTGGCTCTTACGACAATCCTCGGTCCCGGCGACAACTTCGTCAGCTCACCATGGCTATACGGCGGCTCGCACAACCAGTTCAGGGTTACCCTGCGCAACTACGGCATCGAAGTTCGTTTTGCCGACGGGGGAACACCAGGCTCTTTCGCAAAACTGACAGACGCAAATACCAAAGCTTGGTATGTTGAAACGATAGGAAACCCGGGATTCGTGGTTCCCGACTTCGATGAGCTTTCGAAGCTGGCTTCACGAAACGGCATTCCGCTTATCGTCGACAACACATTCGGGGCATGCGGTTACCTCTGCAGGCCTATCGATCATGGCGCCGACATTGTGGTAGCTTCGGCCACCAAGTGGATTGGCGGCCATGGCAATGCAATAGGAGGCGTTATTGTTGACGCCGGCAGGTTCAACTGGGCCAACAGACGCTTCAGTCAGTTCACAACGCCATCAGATGGTTATCACGGAATGATATATGCGGAAAAGTTCGGCCCCGGCGAGGGCTCGGTACCCTTTATCATCAAAGCAAGGGTTGAAGGTCTCCGCGATCTCGGTCCCTGCATAAGCCCCTTTAACTCCTTTCTTCTGTTGCAGGGACTCGAAACCCTTTCACTGCGCATGGAGCGCCATGTGAGCAACACCCTTGCCCTCGCCGGCTGGCTCGAACGACACCCTATTGTGGAAAGCGTCAACTATCCCGGACTCAGGTCACATCCGTCACATGAATACGCCAAGCGCTACCTGCCGCGGGGTGCGGGCGGGGTGCTGAGCTTCAGCCTTAGAGACAAATCCGGCCGTGCCTCCGACCTCGTAAAGCACTTCGATCTGGTGAGCCACCTGGCCAATGTGGGTGATTCACGAACACTTATCATCGAGCCGGCATCAACCACCCACTCACAGCTGAGCCGTGAGCAGCAGAAGGCTGCCGGCGTTGAGCCAGGCCTGTTCCGGGTATCGGTGGGCCTTGAGCATATCGAAGATATTATCAATGATTTTGAAAATGCATTTAAAAGAATCTGATAAACTATGAAAACCTACAGATACGACAGCAGTTTCACCACCGAGGGTGGCGAAGTACTTCCTGACCTCGGGATAGCATACCATACCTGGGGCAGCCTCAATAGCGATGCCGACAACGTAATATGGGTATGTCACGCCTTTACGGCAAATTCTGACGTGGAATCGTGGTGGCCGGGAATGGTTGGTGACGGTCTCTTTCTTGACACATCGAAGTATTTTATCGTGTGTGCCAACATTCCGGGTTCGTGCTACGGTTCCACCGGTCCGCTCAGCATCAATGAAACCACCGGCGAGCCATGGTACCTCGACTTTCCGATGCTGACGGTACGCGATGCCGTCAGGGCCCTTGACCTGCTCAGGCAGCACCTCGGTATCAGAAGGATTGAGATGGTTACAGGTGCATCGCTGGGAGGACAGCAGGCCCTGGAGTACGCGATAATGTATCCCGAACTGATTTCGAGGCTTGTATTCATAGCTTCATCGGCCCGTCAGTCACCCTGGGCAGTGGCCTTCAACGAGTCTCAGAGGCTGGCCCTTGAGGCCGATCCCTCTTTCCTGATAAGGAACCCGCACGGAGGTGCCGAAGGACTCAAAGCCGCCAGGGCCATCGCACTGCTGAGCTACCGCAATTACTTTACCTACAACGCAACACAGTCAGAGAGATCGGATTCAGTAATTACCGGATTCAGGGCATCGTCTTACCAGGCGTACCAGGGAGAGAAGCTGGTGAAGAGATTCAATCCGTGGTCGTACTACCGCCTTACTCAGATGGCTGACAGCCACAATGTAGGCCGTGACCGCGGAGGCCTGCGCACGGCTCTGGCGGGAATCAGGGCAAGCGTCCTTGCCATCGGTATCAGCAGCGATATGCTGTTTCATACCGATGAGATGAAGCTTGTGGCAGAGAGCGTTCCTGACGGCAGGTTTGTACTTATTGATTCGGATTATGGCCATGACGGCTTCCTGACAGATTCAGGCAAGATAGCGTCGCTGGCAGGGGAGTTTCTTAAAACCAGGGAAACAGTTGAGATATGAACAGAAAAAAACTTAGAATAGGATTATTCGGCTACGGTTGTGTGGGCCAGGGGCTGCATGATGTAATCGAGAGAAGCGGCTTCAGTGCCGAAATTGTGAAGATATGTGTTAAGGACAGGAACAAGCCGAGGAGGCTGCCGCCTGAAATGTTCACCTTCGACAGGGCTGATCTGCTTAACGATCTCTCCATCGACCTTATAGTCGAACTGATAAGCGATCCTGAAGAGGCCTATCGCATTGTGACCGATGCCATGAAGAGAGGCAAGAGCGTTGTGACGGCGGGCAAGACCATGGTGGCAAATAACATCCGGGAGCTGATTGCTCTCCAGGAGAAGCATGGTGTCTCTCTTCTCTACGAGGCTTCTGCCTGTGCCAGCATACCTGTAATCCGCAACCTCGAGGAGTACTACGACAATGAACTGCTTCATTCGGTTGAGGGTATTTTCAACGGTTCAACCAACTACATACTGTCGAAGATGAATGATGGAAGGATGAGCTATGCAGAAGCCCTCGCCGGGGCGGTTGAAAAGGGCTTTGCCGAGGCAGATCCGAAGCTCGATGTCGAGGGCTGGGATGCCAAGTACAAGCTCTGCATCATCACCGGGCATGCCTATGGGATATTTCCCGACCCCTCTGAGGTTTTCCATTTCGGCATTGACCGTATTTCGAAGCATGACATCTGCTATG
>CAYUOS010000192.1:0-4750 GCA_964446435.1 uncultured Rikenellaceae bacterium
TCCTGTTCCTTTAATCGCAACCACTCCTCCCTCATCAATAAATGATGCTGCCCTGTCGCAGATATCGTCAATGCGGTTAAGAAGCTGACCGCCAATACTCATTGAATAGACCGGACCGCAATTGTTGCATGCAACCGGTTGGGCATGAAAGCGGCGGTCGTCAACATCACTGTACTCTTTTCTGCAGCGCTTACACATGTCAAAAGAGGCCATAGTGGTCAGCGCCCTGTCATACGGCACGCCCCTGATTATTGAAAACCTCGGACCGCAGTTGGTGCAGTTTATAAGCGGATAGTCAATGCGATGCGGCTGTCGCTCCATGTCTGAGAGGCATTCACTGCATACCGCGATATCAGGACTGACTATTGTTATCTCATCGGACAAATTGCTGCTGGTCACAATTGAAAAACCGCGAAAGATTCTCTTTTCAGTTTCATGATACCTGATCTCATCTATCCGTAATTGCAGTGGTGCATTCAGCTTAAGTTTCTCAATAAAACCGCGCAAATAGTCATCGTCGCAGTTAAGAAATATTCTGACACCGGTATTAAGGTTCCCGACACTACCCTCCATGCCAAGTGAGGTTGCAAGTTTATAGACAAAGGGTCTGAACCCGACCCCCTGTACAAGACCTTCTATCTCGATGGTATAGGTTTTCATATGCCGGATCAGGTATTATTTTACGGACAGCAACCGGCTATGGTTTCATTTATCAGCCCTATGATGATGTCAGCTGCCTTTTTTACTTCAGGTGTAAGATTCTCGCCAACCCTCAGATCTGCCGGCTGGATGCCGATTACATACACCTCCATCTTAAGGTGCTCAGCAATCCTGCGCAATGAAATATTGTGACTTGAAATTGTAAATTCATGTATCTCATTCACCGGTACGATTCCCGAATAACCCGGCTCCCGGTTGAAGTCAATACAGTCGGCTATTACCAGTATTTCAGGGGCAATTGAGTTGATCTTGCTGATATAGTTCTCGATACTTGCTTCAACCAGAAGGGTTGAGACTAACCCTTTTGCCTTAATTGATGAAACGATGTAAACCCCGACTCCATCATCGCTCCTGAGCACATTCCCGACTCCGGCAAAGAGCACCGCCGACCCTTCCCGGCATATTATCTCCCTGAGCCGGTCCTTCACCTAAAGCAGCATTTTCACCTGCACGCTACGCTGGCAATTAGGGCAGATAGTATTGAACATGTCCTTTCTCTTGAGGTCGTCCTGTACAGGCACCTCAACAGACTCAGGATCTGACATTAACGTCTGGTTGACGATATTCAGTGCAAGTGTGGATGAGTATCCTTTGGGCCCAAGTTTGTCAAACAGGAATTTAATATGTTCCTTGCTCGAAATCACTGCATTGCAATATGAGCAAAGAGCCAGTTCCCTGGTCTGTGTTTCAACGCTGTTGGAACGGTCGAAGACAGCGATGTCGTACAGCTTGTTGGACAGCTTTACACCCTCACCCGTAATACAGAAAGCTTCACACTGTCCGCAGAAAATGCACTTGCCGTAATCTCTTACAATGGTGCGCACACCTGTTGCGGCATCATCGGAAATGGTTATGGCATGAGGCGGACAAACGTTGGAGCACGTAACGCATCCGACACATTTCTCCTCATTTACCTCAGGCTTTCCTCTGAAGTTCTCATCCGGCACATGCTCACGGGCCGGAAATGGTGTCGTGTAAGCAGGAGTTAAAAGTGACACTACTGCTTCCCTTATCTCACGCAATTTCGGATACTTCATCTCAGTTATGCATTTTCGTTGTTTTCATCTTTTTCTCCTTCAGCGCCCTCAGTGTCGTCACGGTAGTGATCAACCACGCTCCTGTCCCACATCTTTATTCCGAATATATGGGATCCTTTAAGCAGTGCATGTGCCCCGGCAGTAGAGGTAAAGAAGAGTACCGGAATGGCAATAAGTCCCTTGATTCCGATGTCGTTGAAACCATACCTTATCACCAGGCTCAGCATTATGGCACAGGTTCCCAGCGTGACACACTTGGTTGCCGATTGCAGGCGGTTATAGACATCAGGAAACCTTATCAGGCCGAGGCAACCGAAGAGACTGAACGACAACCCAATGCCGATCAGTATATTGCTTATCAACTCATTCATTTAGCTTCCTCCTTTCCAGATATTTTGCCATGGTGAGGGTACCGATAAAGCTGAGAATTATCCATGCGATTCCCACATCTATCAGGAATGACCTCTCAGTGCTGATGCTCAGTATTACACATATCCCGACAACTATGATACCCAGTATATCAATAGCCACTACCCTGTCGGCAACGGTAGGACCAAGAATCACTCTTATCAGGCACAAGGCAGCCATAGCGATAAGGAACCACAGGGCAAAGTCAATATATTCCATCATTCAAATATCTTGGTTAATATTCGTTCAAACTTTCCCGAAATACGGTATGCATAATCATCATGCTCCTGCGAGCGTACATATATCCAGTGCACATACATTACATCGTCAATAATGTCAACGGCGATGGTTCCGGGGGTCATGGTTATTGAATTGGCCAGTATTGTACGGGCCAGCGAACCCTTGAGATTCAGTTTGACTCTTACTATACCCGGCTTAACTGGCAGAGCAGGATGAATTACCCTGTACGCCACATCGAAGTTGGCCTTTATGCACTCCCAGATGAAGTAGATTATATAGACAATCAGCCAGAAGTAGCGGGTCGGATTCAGCAGCTTCTTAATATCAAAGTTGAAAAACCTTGAGAAGACAATTGTGGTGAGAAGCGATATGACCCCTCCTGCCACCAGGTTGTGCCAGCTCAGGCTGCTTGTCAGCAGCAGCCATGTGGCAAAGCATATCAGAAAATAGATTATGACATTCATTGCTCTCATCGGTCACGATATTACAGATAAAAGTGAATTAACGGCATTCATAAGGAAGGTCTCCCTTATTCCCGGTATTACCATAAGGCTCATGGCCAGGCAGAGAATCGCCATGACTATCATCGGCAGGTACATCAGGAAGGGAACCTCCCTGACTTTTGAAAGCTTCGGTGACCTGACAGTGTCTAGGAAGGCATACCTCTGTACTTTCATGAAAGAAGCAAGTGTTATTATGCTTACTATCACTGCCAGCAGCGCCAGGAAATAGAAACGGCCCTGGACGGCTGCAATAATGATAATCAGCTTGCTGAAAAACCCGTTGAAGGGCGGTATGCCCGATATTGACAGCGAGGCACCCAGGTTCGTCAGTGACGTCACCGGCATAAGGTCTGAGAGTCCTCCCAACTCTTTCAGGTTACGGGTCCCGGTTGCATATTCCAGCGCACCGGCGTTGAGAAAGAGCAATCCCTTGAAAATTGCGTGGTTGAACATGTGGAATATCCCTCCGGCAAGCGCCAGAGCCGCAACCTTGGAGTCTCCTCCTCTCGCGATCACAATCATGGCAATACCCGAAGCAGTAATAACATAGCCCATCTGGCTTATACTGTGGTACGCGAGAAGTCGCTTCATGTCCCATTGCCCGATGGCCAGGAAGACTCCCACCACCATCGAGAGGGCGCCGATGACAGCAATTATCCAGGCAATCTCAATTGTAATTGTGAACATACTGAAGAAGAGGCGCAGTATCGCGTAAACCCCGACAGCCTTGATAAGCACTCCCGACAGCATGGCAGATACCGGCGACGGCGCCGAAGAGTGCGCATCGGGTAGCCACGCATGGAACGGTATCATAGCCGCCTTCAACCCGAAACCCGCCACCATGAAGAGTTGAATAAAGAGGGCTGTGGAGGAACCGGGATCTGATTGCAGCACGACAGCCACATCAGCGATATTGAGTGTGCCGGTATACCAGTAGGTTACGGCCAGTGAGAAGAGTATCAGCAGTGAGGCTATTCCGCCCAGTACCTGGTATTTGAATGATGCTTCGAGCTCTTCCTTCGAGCTGCCGAATGCCACCAGTGAGTATGAGGCAATCACGGCAACCTCAAGGAAAACAAAGAGGTTGAAAAGGTCTCCCGTCATCACCACTCCGTTCATACCAGCCACCATAAGTGAGAAGAGAGAGTAGTAGTAATTCTCCCCGGTATATTTATCGATATAGGGAATTGAGAAGAGTCCTGCAAGCAGTCCCACGATGTTGACAATCATCAGCATCATCAGGCTCAGTCCGTCAATGACAAGGTGTATACCGATGGGGATGTTGCTGACCGGTTCCCATCCACCCACCTTGTAGATGATGGTTTCTCCACCCAGGGAAAAGAGCATCACAAATGCAATAACAGTCATGGCAAGCATCCCTGCAGCCGGCAGGTACCGGTAAATGCCCGGTATAAACCGCCAGGTAAGGGGTATCAGGAAGGCAATTCCCAGGGGTATTATCACAAAGAGAGGTACCAGTGAATCCATCGCTTATCCCTTTAAGGTGTTTATCTTGTCAATATCGAAAGTCTTGTACTTCTTGTAGAGCCTGATCGCGATGGCCAGCAGCAGCGCTGTGGTTGCAAGGCCGATCACAATTGCTGTCAGGACAAATGCCTGTGGCAGCGGGTCAACAACCAGCCCCGCAGGTTTCGACGGATCGATGATCGGAGCCGCTCCTCCATCGATATATCCTGTCATCGCCAGGAAAAGATAGAGACTGTACTCCATCACGCAGAGCCCGATTATTATCTTTATGATATTCTTCCTTGTGAGCACACCGTAGAGGCCCACCAGGAAAAGGACGAAACAAAGCAGGTAAGGAGCCATCTCAATCCTCCG
>CAYUOS010000193.1:0-4742 GCA_964446435.1 uncultured Rikenellaceae bacterium
AGAGGAGTTGGTTGCCCTGAGGGATCTGGTGCTTAAACCTGCAGTACAGGGTATTTACGACATGATAATGAAGGAGGAGGAGATACTCTTCCCGATGTGCATGGACAAGCTTACCGATGAGGAGTGGTTTGCCGTTTATGAACAGACGCCTGAATTCGGGTTCTGTCTCTACGACCCGCAGGTTGAGTGGAAACCTGAGGGTGTCGAAGTTTCAGAGGTAACCTACGGCGCCGGCAAAAGCATCAGGCTGTCGACAGGTTCATTTGATCCCGATGAGATGGAAGCACTTTTCAGGACATTGCCGATTGATATCACCTTTGTGGATAAGGACGATAAAGTGAAGTTCTTCAGCCACGGACCTGACAGGGTGTTTGCCAGAAACAGGGCGATACTCGGCAGGGATGTCCGCATGTGCCATCCGCCATCAAGCGTGAACATTGTAGAGCAGATTCTGGCTGACTTCAAGTCAGGCAGGGAGAAGAGTGCGGCGTTCTGGATAAACTTCCAGGGACGTTTCATATATATTGAGTACATCGCCCTGAGCAACGATAAGGGTGATTACCTTGGAACGATTGAATTTACCCAGGACCTGACACATATGAGGGAGTTGAAGGGTGAGCAGCGGCTGCTTTCCTATTCATCAAAGAAATAACCGGGAAAAGAAAGCGATGGCAAAACTGATTATCTCACCACAGACCAAAGTGGGTGAACTGCTCAATGTATACCCCGAGCTCGAAGCCCTGCTGATAACTCTAGCCCCTGCCTTTTCAGCCCTGAAGAAGCCCGTACTGCGACGCACTGCAGGCAGGGTCGCAACCCTGAGTCAGGCAGCAGTAATGGGTGGAATAAGGGTGGATGAACTTGTTAACAGGCTGCGTGCCGAAGTTGGTCAGGAGACAGCCGGGGACACACCGGAAGAAAGCAGTTATCTGACTGACACTCCGCCATCATGGTTCGACCGTGGGTTGATAGCTGACACCTACGATGCAACGCCGGTAATAAACTCAGGCGGCAGTCCCATGGCAGAGATACTGCACAGGGCAGGTAAGCTTGAGGCTGGCCGGATACTGGCTATTAACTCACCGTTCGTTCCGGCACCAATTCTCGACTTGCTGATAAAAAAGGATTACAAGGTGTTTTCAGAAGAGAAAAATGGTCTTTTTGTAAGCTATATAACCATGAGTCAGACCTGACAATTAAGAGCACTGCCAAAAGGCGAGAACCCTACAGCCTCACATACTCAAGTCCGTTGAAAAGAGTGAATTTCACGAGTCCCGTGAACTTGGCAACATATATATCAGTTATAGTGTACGGGCCCCAATCAGTCTCAAAATCCCTGAGTCTGAAATGCATCACCTCGTCATACATATAGCCTCCAGCAGGCACCATATCGATTATCTCAACCTCGCTAAGCAGTGGCACCGAGGCAGTATATGAACCGTTTGAAGCCTTTTTCTCGATTGATCCGAATTTCGTGACCACCCTGATAATCTCCTGTTTACCCAGATCGTAGGTAAACGAAACATCATTAAGCGTTACAGTCATGGCATCACCATACGGATTGGGAACAGCATCGAGTTTTATCGAGAACAATGATCCGTAACCCGAATTAAACTCCATATAGAGGCTTTGGGTGCGAACCGTCTTTTTGCCGAATATCAGAAACGAACGGTTTATGTCAAAGTCGTATGTATTGGTCAGGTATTCGCACCTGTAGCTCTGTGTTATCTGGTTGCCATCGCGCATGCTGAAGCTCGACCCCAGGGTGTCTGAAACCACCCAGTCATATGTCTCATATCTCACATTGTTGGTCTCCGTTGTACCCATACAACCGGCCAAACCCGCCAACACAGCCACTACCACCACTATTGCCAGTCTACTCATATATTGTATAGTTTTCCCTGTTCGACATGGTAACCTTAATAACACCTGAAGTGTAATTATAATAAAGAGAATCAACATATATTACATCAAACGCCGGAATAGACCAGGCCGGTGTCTTCATATAAAACACATCCCTGTATATGGTGTCATTCAGCGGCATATCGTTCATCGTCCCATATGAGAAGAAACTCTCCTTGTCCTTTGGCAGATAGTAATAATACCTCCCGATTGAAGCCTCAAACGCAGTAAAATTCTCATCGGTGTTCGCAATGTAAAAAACCATCGGAAACACAGGGTACTCAGGCACCAGGCTTACTTTATTCACCCTGAACTTCAGGGTCTCGCATTTCCCGAAGTACTCTCTCATCTCTATATTGGTGGAACGCGAGACATTGTAGTCTATGACAAGGCCTCCGGAGTGCCGAAGACGAACTACCTGTCCATCTGTGTACGGAACCAGGGCCAGCTGCTCTGCAGTAAGTTCTCCCGAGTCGATAATTTTCGGATTCCTGCAACGGTCACACCCTGATAACAGAAGCAGAAGAGACGCAATTAATGATATAACCAGTATTCTCATGACAAAAGATTTCGATTCCAGATTGTCATTATCATTAACGACCTGGTTTGTGAAATAGTATTAACAAGAGGCAAAGATAGCAAATCACTCGTTATATCCTGCCAGAATAGCTGCAGCTCCTGCACCCTGAGAACATCTGTGACCACACGCCAGCAGTGCTGTCTCAACAGCCGATGCCGTTGCCACCAGGTCGTTCATGTTTACCTGACCCATATGTCCAACCCTGAAGTACTCATTTCTTATCTCCGGCAGAAGGCCGCCGGCTACAATGACATCGGTTGACGACATGGCCTTCAGAAAGGCGGACGGATCTGTTCCGTGAGGATATCTTGGCGCTGTCAGAGTGTTGGCGGCGTAATCTTCCTGCAACGGCACCATACTGAGGCCCATATTCCTGATCGCAGCCCTGAAAGCCCTTCCCGTCGCTTCATGACGACGGAACCGATTCTCCATACCCTCTTTAAGTATCAACCCCAGACTAACCTCGAGAGCCGCCACCAGATTTACCGCAGGAGTACCAAAATATGACGGACGTCTCTGCTCATAGGCCTCCATTATCGGCAGCCAGTTGCTCCAGTCTGCATAGTAATTGGCCACTGGAGATTGTCGCTTCCGCCATACCTCCATAGCCTGCTGCGATGCTACCAGCAGTGCCAGCCCCGGGGGCACTCCGATCGCTTTCTGCGAAGCCGTAAGAACAATATCAATGCCCCACTTTTCCTGCATTATTCTTTCACCGGCCACTGAACAGACGCCATCAAGGACGGTCAGAACTCCATACTTCCGCCCCAGTTCCCCAATCGGTCGCGGATCAACCAGTACTGCCGTAGAGGTATCTACATGAGTGAAGGTCATCAGCTTGTATTTGTGCTTCGTCAGTTCTGCTTCTGCCCTGTCTAACGATAATACACCACCCGTCTCTGCCTTCAGCTGAGTTACTTCAGCACCGTACCTCTTCAGCAGTTCGGCATACCTGTCGCCAAAGTACCCTGTAGAGATCACCAGCGCCCTGTCACCCGGCTCAATCAGGTTTGCCCCTGCAATATCCATAGCCAGAGTACCGGTGCCTGAAATAATAAATGGCTGTCCCGACGGTGCCATCCATACTTCGCGCATCATCTCAAGGCTTCTGCCGAACGATTCAATGAATGAGGGTGCAACATGGCTTGTCGTAGGTGCCCCCATGGCCCGCATTACAGCCGGATCGAACTCTATCGGGCCGGGTATCATCAGTAGTTTTCTTCCCTTCATCAGTCTGAAATTATCTTGTTAAACTATAGGTATCTATCTGTTTATCTCTGCAAATTTCAAATCAATTCTTGTCAATCTTGTGTTTTCTCAGCAGGTCGACAAGTTGCGCCACTATTTCCGGTCTGAGTGATTGTATCGGGCTTCGCGATGGGCCTCCATAGAAGCCAAGATGATCCATCGCTGCCTTCAGGGCCGGCACTCCCCAACGCGCTGTAACAGCCGCATTCACAGGTATCATCTCCAGTTGGATCGCTCTTGCTGCAGCAAGGTCTCCCCTTTCGAATGCTTCGGCTATGTCAATGCACGGCTGCGGGGCAATGTTGGCAAGGGCAAGGATACCTCCCACGGCCCCGACCGTAAGCGCAGGAAGCAGAAAGCCTGCCGAGCCTGCCAGTACCTGGAAACCCGGCTTTGCCTGCCTGATTATATCACCCATCTTGGCAATATTGCCTCCTGAGTCCTTCAGCCCCTTTATATTTTCGTGATCTGCGATTGCAATAATCTGGTCTGCCGTCATGTCGATTCCTGAGTTGGCCGGCATGTTGTAGATCAGAACCGGAATATGCGAAGCCTCTGCCACTGCATGATAGTGGGCCTTGAGGGCTTCGGTTGTCATCAGTCCCTTGTAGTATGAGGGATTCAGAACCAGTACTGCATCGGCTCCGGCATTAGCTGCCTCCCTTGTCAGCAGGATGGTCTCACGGGTAGACTCGGCCCCGGTTCCCGCAAGCATTACCAGTTCATTACCAATGGCTTCGCGGGCGGCATTGTACACCCGTATCTTCTCCTCGCGGCTAAGCATCACAAGCTCGCCGTTTGACCCAAGTATCAGAAACCCTGCCAGCCTGTGATTCTTTAATTGCCCGATATTAAAGGCCATGCGCTCTGTCGACAGCTCCTGCCTGTCATCGAATGAGGTGGGCAGGGGTGGGAATATTCCATTAAGTTTCAGCATCGGAGTGGTGTTATAAATGATTGACCAAATCTAATTTAATTGAGTATGGAAAGCAATGTTGATCCGGATATTTTT
>CAYUOS010000194.1:0-4712 GCA_964446435.1 uncultured Rikenellaceae bacterium
TGACCTTTCCAGACTGGCTGTCATAAAGGTACAGGTGGTTCCATCCATCCCGTTCCGAGGCCCATATAAGCTCATTGGTCTTCTGTATGTCGTACCTGTATTTCTTGCCGCTGTAGTCGATGAATGTCGGCGATGTTTCATTTACTATTATCGTATGACTTCCAGTCGTGGCATCGACCCTGATAACCTGGTAAACCTGATGCCCCCTCTTGTTGTACTCGAAGGTAAATGAGCGGCCGTCGGGTGCCCACCTGTATGACCCCAGTGAATACTGGTTGTCAATCATTGCCCTGTCAACCTCGATGTGAGAACGCGTTTCCACATCGAATACCTGCGGGAACGATTGAGGTATGGCGTCGCCGGGCTTCCTGTACTCATAGGTTGAGTATTTTGGCTGTAACTGGTCAATCGGCGATGACTCTATATAGTGTATCATATGCTTCTCCGCCGGCCGTATTCTGGCTGTCATCAGTTTTCTTGAATCCGGTGACCACCTGATATTCGCTGAGTAGTACTCGCCCAGGCCACCATCGTGACTCAGCTTGTACTCCTTGCGGTCTGCCTCTGATCTGATGTAAACGTTATAATCCTTTATAAAAGCCGTCCACTTTCTGTCAGGTGACGGCACAGGCGGACTACGCAACTCATCAGGAGTACCCCATACCCAATCGCTGCCGCTCCGCCGTGCCCCGGCCTGTCTGACCGAATCACCCTTGACTATTGAATAGTTTCTCAGGTAGCATGTATAGTTGTTGTTGTTGTATTCGAAAGTGAAGCTGCGGGCATCTTTGGCAAACTCCATATTCCTGATGGGAAGACGGCCCGGTTCTGCCCTGGTTCCTGTTACAGTCTCGAAGCTGCGGGCAAACCTAACCTGATCAAAGGCTTCGTTTTTGGTCCTCTTTGCCGCATCGGCCATAATAAAACTCCTGCCCGCCGGCGTGAGATTCTCATACCAGAAAAGGGATGTTCCCTCTATCCAGTTCGGCCTTACATTCCCATTATAAACCTTATTCTGGAAGAGCCTCGTGGCATTGTCCGCCCTTCTGTAATCCTCAATCTGACCCTGTCCGGCCGCATTCAGCGCAAGAATTGCGAAGCCGATAAAAAATAAACTGATCCTGTGCATGGCTAAACTAATTTATGTGACAGAAGCATCCTGTCGTTTGTAACACCCAAATATAGACAATCCCGTTATTAAATGTACAAAATACACGTATGTATAATTTTATGTTTTAGAACAACGACTTTTTTCATAGCTTTGGGGGAACCAGGACAATTACAGATGAATGTAGCCGAATTTACAGCAAAAGTGCTTGGCGAAAAGGGTGTAAGATATGCATTCGGAATACCCGGAGGGCCGTCAATTCCATACATGGAAGCCTGGAGAGAGGCCGGCATAGAATTCATACTAACCTCACATGAGGCTTCGGCAGCAATGATGGCTGCCGTAACAGGAGGCATAACAGGGGTACCCGGCGTATGTCATGCCACCTTCGGTCCGGGTGCGGTGAACCTGGCTTCAGGTGTAGGTTGTGCCCTGCTTGACAGGATGCCCATGGTGGCATTCACCACAGAGATGCCCGACAGCATGGCAGGAAGAACCACCCAGATGGGTATTGACCATCAGCAACTCTTCAGGCCACTGACAAAGGAGACTGTCAGGCTCTCACGGTTGAACCTGCATAATACCATTACCGGTGCCTTTACTGCAGCAACAGAAGAGTTGCCGGGGCCGGTTCACATAGGATTGCCTTCTGACATTGGTAGGCAGGATGCGGTTCTCACACGGTCAGACGAAAATATCGCAGGCATAGTTCATCGAGGTCAGGCTGGTTATTCTGCCGTGGGCCCTGACAGACGGGAAGAGGCAATCAGCCTTCTCCGCAAGGCAAAAAGACCGCTTATTGCCATAGGACTGACTGCTGCCCGTCACGGTATTAATAAACTTCTTGAAGAGTTTCTCCTGAAAGCTCCGATGCCTGTAGTGCTTACGCCTATGGCAAAGGGGGTTCTTATGTACGACAACCCATGCTATACCGGTGTGCTGTTTCACGCCCTGAGTGACCGGCTGGGGCAGGTTACAGCGACAGCTGACCTTATTATTGGAATAGGATATGACCCCGTTGAGTATAATTATGAATCCTGGATACCGGTTGCTCCGGTCGTTCATTTCGGAACAACGGCGGTCGACATGCCGGAAGGATTAAGGGCGGTAACATTAGAGGGATCTCCTGAACAATGGTTCAGGGTACTCGATGAGGCCGGATTATCAGGTGACTATCTGAGCGGCAGGGGGGTGGAAGATGCAAAGAGGGAGATTTCAGATGTATTTGGTGAGCTTGCAGGCCGATGGGGCCCTGTGCAGGTTCTCAGTATGTTACGTGATGAGCTGCCTGCCGATACCGTGCTGACATGTGATGTGGGCTCACATCTTCATATGGCAGGGCAGTTCTGGCAACCTCTGTCAACGGATAGGATGCTTATCACCAACGGCTGGTCAACAATGGGCTTTGGAATACCGGCAGGACTCGCGGCAGCGCTGAATATGCCGGGTTCAACAGTGGTGACACTTACCGGTGATGGCGGATTCCTGATGTCTGCAGGTGAGATAATGACGGCGAGACGATATAACATTAACCTGAAGATCGTGGTTATTGCCGACAGGGAACTGAACCTTATAAAGGTTAAGCAATCATGGTATGAAACCGACGCTTACGGCACAAGCGTAATCGACGGGGATATATTCGGATGTTACTCGTTCCTCGGGGTGCCGGTACACAATGCATCAGACCACGGAACGCTCAAAACGGCCATAAGGGCGGCATTATCCTTCGATGGTCCCGCAATTATTTGCGCTACAGTGCCTGGTGATGACTACAAGAGGTTAATAGTCAGGCAATAGGGATTTTATGACTCAGCCTCAGTTTTGGAATTCTTTTCTGGTTCCTTCCTTTCAACCGGTTCCTTTGCTTTCGGAGTAGCTTTTGTCTTCTTCGCCGTAGCAGTCCGGGGTTTCTTTGCTGCCGGGATAGCAGTTTCAGCGGTCTCCTTCACTTCTGCAGGTGCTGCCTTTTCAGCCTTCAACACCTTGCCCGCCCTTGCATTCTCAATATTCTTTATATCTGCTGCCGGTGCCAGTGAAGGTTTGTTCTTCTTTCTGCGGCGCCGAACTCCGTAACTGCCCCTGGTAAGTTTCCCCCTTCTCGACTTGAAATCTCCTTTTCCCATAACCTGTCAGAATTAATGATAACACTTCGGTTGAAAATGAACTACCAAAGTTATAAAAAAACTCTATTTTTAACCATTAATCAATAACACCCTAAATGAGAATTGAAGGCTTAATTGGCAGGGCAACCGCACTGGATGATGCTGACCCTCTTCGTACATTTGCCTCGTTTTTCCCGAAAAATGACGACAGACTTATATATTTCGACGGAAACTCCCTTGGAATGCTACCCTCGCTGACATCAAAGCATCTGAATGATGTGATCGAAAGGCAATGGGGCCAGCGGCTGATCAGGTCCTATAACGAAGGATGGTGGATGAAACCCTCTTCGCTTGGCTCACGCATCGCTCCCCTTATCGGAGCAAGACCTGATGAAGTAATAGTATGCGATTCGGTCTCGGTCAACATGTTCAAGGTACTGGTGGCAGCGCTGAGAAATTCGGGAACCAGGAGAAAGGTTGTCAGTGACGAACTGAATTTCGGAACCGATCTCTATATCATCCAGGGAGTGATTGACCTGCTCGGCAGGGGTCACAGGCTCGAACTAATGAGGAGCCACGATGGAATAACCATCAGCGATTCAGAACCCGAAAGGAGTATCGACACAGATACTGCCCTTGTTTCACTCTCTCATGTTTCATTCCGTAGTGCATTCATGTATGATATGGCCAGGACAACAAGACTGGCTCACTCGAAGGGAGCTTACATTCTCTGGGACCTTTGCCATGCCGTGGGTGCCGTGCCTATTGATCTTAACGGGTCAGAAGCCGATCTGGCTGTAGGTTGCACATATAAGTACCTGAACGGAGGGCCTGGCTCAACAGCATTTCTCTATGTAAGGAAGGAACTGCAGGAAAAGTTCTTCTCGCCTGTATGTGGATGGTGGGCAGATGCAGACCCTTTCAGCTTCAATACTCAATTCAGTCCGGCCCCTGGCATGAGGAAGTACCTCGCAGGGTCAGTGCCCATACTCTCAAGTTCAACACTGGAAAGCTCCCTTGAAATCTTCGAAATGGCCGGAATCGAGAACCTGAGAAAGAAGAGCGTTGATATGTCAACATTCTTTCTCTCACTGGCCGATGAATACCTGAAACCTCTCGGCTTCACCGAGGGCTCACCTGCTGACCCCGAACGGAGAGGATCACACGTCTCACTGAAGCACCCTGAAGCCTTCAGGATTTGCAGGGCACTGATAGATGATAATGAGGGGGATTGGACTATTATACCTGACTACCGGGCTCCCGACAACATCAGGATAGGGTTTGTGCCTCTTTACAACTCATTTGCCGAGATAGCGATACTGGTCTCCGAACTTGTCAGGATCGTCGGGGAGAGAGTTTATGAAAAGTATGGCGAGGAGAGGGGAGAGGTGACATAGGGGAGTGACCAGAGTGATTAGAGTGAGCTAAAGTGACCAGAGTGAGTTGGAGTTATTGATTGGAGGAAAATATTCATGGCAACGTATTGTGAGGTTATTGAGGGT
>CAYUOS010000195.1:0-4648 GCA_964446435.1 uncultured Rikenellaceae bacterium
CGTTGCCTTTAGTACCTTATATAAACCGTTATTGTTGCTCACGTCAGTATGTTTTGTCAAACCATTTCCCTTATCACTCTGTTCTTATCTATCCCGGCGATGCATCCGTCGCTGCATCTTCCGCAGCCAGTGCATGCCAGTACATGAAACCTCTCGGGCTTCCATACATATTTGCACATGTACCGGTTATGGAACCTGATGCTTAACTCCTTCAGAGGGTCCTCACCGCCGGCAACCCTCTCAAATGCCGGATACTGGCATGTGTCCTGCTGCTTTATCTTCTCAAATCCGGGACGGTCGATAAGCAGGAAGCAGGTACAGGTCGGACAGATCGCCGAGCAGGCGCCGCAGGAGACACATTTAGCCGCGTGCTTCTTCCAAAGTTCATGCGAGGCAGCCGCTGTAAGCTTACCTGTTTCCGCTGTTCCGGGAAGTCCGTTGTTCCTCGCTGCAACCTCTTTTGCCGATGTAGTCCTCAGTTTTTCAATCATCGAAAGATCGACTGCAGCAGCCTTCTCCGTTTCTGCCATGGCTGAAATCTCGGTCAAAAATGACTCTCCCTTGCCTGACAGGGATTCCAGCAGAATATCATCGCCGGCAAGACTCATCGAGATGTCGCACCCCTCTCCGGGCCATGGGTTCAATCCGTAAACCGTGCAATGACAGCTGTCACTCGTTTTATGACATGCCGCACCAATAATGACGGTATTCACCCTGCGGCTGACATAGGTTTCGTCAGTGAATTTTTCATCGATGTAAATAGCATCGAGCAGTTTTAGTCCTTCTATGTCGCAGGCTGGTGCGCCCATTACGATAGTACGACCGGTTGGTTTTCCGCCGCTTGTCACATTCAGCCTCAGGGGCAGAAAGAAAATCTTGAGCGGAGACGTGGGTTTTGCCTCATTATAGACAATAGCCCCGGTGTTGGCTCCGGCTATCTGCTCATAATCGAAACTTCCGTTCTTCCGTACAGGCGCGAATAAACGCTCCCCTGAATCAGAAAGCCTGACGAGCAACTTGTTCCATTTCTCTCTGTTGATCTTTATCACTCTGTTCATTTTGAGGGAACCAATTGGTTATTGCTGAGATTAATAAAAAACAAAGGTGCCGGGAAGGCATGGGTTACAACAAGCCAAGTTCAACCATTCCGGAAAAGAAAATTGTGACCATGATTCCCCCTTCAGGAAGATTCTTCTCATACCATATGGTTAAGGAAAATCAGTCTGAAATCTGTCTCAGTGTTGGCCGGGAATATGACGCAGATCAGGAATCACAGAATACATGCCTGATTATCTGGTTATTAGAATTATCTTTGGTAAGGAAGGTTCCGGCACTATTCAGAATGCCTTTTCGTAGCTGGCAATTTTCCTCAGGCGCTTGACATCCTTCAGGATAATCTTCCGGCCCTCAATTGTAATCAGCTTCTCTTCACGGAATTCCGAAAGCAGCCTTATAATGGTCTCCGTTGCCGACCCGACTATGTTGGCAAGGTCTTCGCGGGGAAGATTCAAAACGTTATCATTGAGGCAACCCTCGGGGTGAAATTTCCTGCAAAGTGAGAGCAGGGTTTCGGCCAGCCTTTCGCGTACCTGTTTCCTTGCGAGGGAGATCATCCTGTCTTCTGCGTCATTCAGCATCGTTCCCAGGGCAGTGATGAGTGCCTTTAGAATCTCGGGATATTTCGATGTAAGCTCTGAAAAGAATATTGAATTGATAAAACAGACAACGGAATCTTCAATCGCCTCGGCGGTCACGAGGTAATGCCTCGAACCTGTAATCGAGCTGTATCCGAACAACTCACCGGGGGTTACAAATCTCACGATCTGTTCACGGCCTTCGTTGTCGACTTTATAAAGCTTGACCTTGCCTGAATGCAGGCAATAGACACCTACCGCCCTGCTGTCCTCCTGAAAAACGATCTGACCCGTTTTATACAAAGATGCGGACTTCTCGTATTTAAGATCTTCAAGATCACTATCCTCCAACGTGGAAAAATATGACCGCTTAAATACCTTGCAATCGGAGCACTCTGGCCTTTCTCTCATAAAAGGTTGATTAATTAATAAATACAACCCACGTATTAGGCCTTCCCGGAAAATATGTTCTACAAATTTAAGAGAATATTTGAAACTGCAAAAAAAAGATAACACGGTATACGGTATACGGTAAACGGAACCGAGCCGAAGGTGAGCTCGCGACCGAATGGGAGCAAAACGGTAAACGGAACCGAGCCGAAGGTGAGCTCGCGACTGAATAGGAGCATATCTGACATCTGAAATCCCCTGGCCTGCGCCCCCTGCTCTCCGCTCTGTGCTCTGAGCTCTGAGCCCTGCGCCCTTATTTCTTCCGTATCAACATTATCCCATCCCTTATCGGCAATATCACCTTAACAACAGCCTCGTCTTCCTTTACCAGTTCGTTGAACCCGATAATCCCCCTCGTTTGCGGATCTTTAGTGTCGCCATGCGGTGCCTTGCCTCCCCAGAGCACATTGTCGGCAACAATTATCCCTCCCGGGGCGAGGTAATCGAGCGCCATCCTGTAATAATCGACATACTCTCTCTTGTCACCGTCAATATATACCATGTCGAACTTCAAGCCCAGGCCGGTAACAATATTCTGCGCCCTGCCGGTATGAAGAACTATCCGGTCTGCAACTTTGGCCCTGATGAAGAACCTGTTGATTATACATTTAAGTTCATCATTCTCCTCAATAGTATGAAGAATTCCTCCCTCAGGAAGCGCCTTTGCAATGCTAATTGCCGAATAACCCGTAAAGGTGCCGATTTCTAGGACAAGCCGGGGCTTAGTCATATATGTGATAAACCCGAGGAACAATCCCTGCAGATGGCCTGATACCATATTCGGATTTACCATATTCAGGTAGGTGAACCGGTACAGCTCATTCAGCAGCGGGTCCTCTGCACTGCTATAGTCATGAATGTATGATTCCATCTCTCTGTCCAACCCTCTACCTGTATATAAGTGATGACATCATTTGCGGGGCAAAGATCTCATTGGCCGTTTCCAATACCTGATCAGCCGTAATGACCTCTATCTTTCTGTATACCGACTCTGCCCTCTCAATACGGTCAAATACCAGCAGGCTTTTGGCCATGCTTAGCATCAGATGCTCATGGTTCTCGTACGACCTTGCGAGGTACCCCCGTATCTGGTTCTTGGCCCTGTGAAGCTGAACCGGACCGAGCCTCACCCTCATCAGTTTGTCCATCTCCCGGCGCGCAACCGCAAAGCTTTTGGAAATATTCCTCTCGTCGGTTCCGAAGTAGATCGAGAAGAGGCCGGTATCTGCATATGGATGATAATTCGATTCAACATTGTAGGCATAACCGTTCTTCTCGCGCAGTGACATGTTGAGACGTGAGTTAAGGCCATGACCACCGAGGATGTTATTCAGAAGATACATCACAGGACGCCTGTCATCGTGAAGATTGTATGCAATGTTGCCCGTGATGCAGTGAGCCTGGTTGGTGCCAATCTCCTTTGTCCTTGTTACCGGTTGGTAGCCGGGATCGAATCTCTTCCTTGGAGACCCCTGATTCGGCATGATGGTTCCGAAATGCCTGACAAAGAGCCTCTCTGCCTCCCGGGCAGAAATATCACCAACTGAGCAGAACACCATCTTGCCGGTATCGTAGTTGTTCGAAATAAACTTCCGTATCTTTTCGACACTAAACTCCTTTACCGATTCAGGCGTACCAAGTATGCTCTTGCCAATTGATGCATTGCTGAAAACAAGTCCGTCAAACTCATCAAATATCAGTTCAGCAGGGGTGTCAAGGTATGAATTGATCTCCTCAATCACCACCTCCTTCTCCTTCTCCAGTTCCCTGGCGGGAAATGAAGGATTTGAGATGATGTCGCCGATAAGCTCCACGGCCCTGCTGTAGTGCTCCTTCAACACACTTGCATATATGGCGGTCTCCTCCTTGGTGGTATATGCATTGAGCTCACCACCGACATCATCGAGGAAGCTGAGCACATGGTATGCCTTGCGACGCCCGGTACCTTTAAAGAGCATGTGTTCAATGAAATGCGCCAGTCCGTGTTCATCGTCCGTTTCATCCCGTGATCCGGCATTTACAATCAAGCCGCAGTGAGCAACAGCTCCCCTCACAGGGTAATGAACCAGCCGAATGCCATTATCGAGAGTCCTGAAGAATAGATCCATTGATTATCAAAGTTCTGACGGAGTGCAAAAGTACTTCATCGCCCCGATGAATCCAAGCATATTTTTTCCGAAACTATTTGCAGTATAAAATTTGACGACTATATTTGCAGTCCCAAACAGGGTGCCATAGCTCAGTAGGTAGAGCAACGGACTGAAAATCCGTGTGTCCTTGGTTCGATTCCGAGTGGCACCACTACCCTGAAAGACAACCGCTTGAATAACACCACATTTCAGGCGGTTGTTTGTTTTTCGGGAAGAAAACAGGGAAGAATACCAGTTAGATTTCCAAGCCCCGATCGGAGCTCGTGTCTGGGAGAACCTTCCCGGGGATCCTGAGCAGGTCGACCAGGGAGGACCGCAAATCAGAGAACAGATCCTGCCGGTCCTGATCGGAGCTCATGCCTGGGAGTTACCCAGGGAACAGATCCTCCTGGTCCTGTTGTGTTACCAAAATCA
>CAYUOS010000196.1:0-4613 GCA_964446435.1 uncultured Rikenellaceae bacterium
GACTTCCAGCGGTCTTCAAGGATGTCGTAAGTATCCTGCTGAAGCGCCAGATTGGTGAAATCTATGATCCCTTCTCCCATTGTCGCATCCCTCTTTTCAGGAGTCATGTCCTTCACGTGCCACAACTCAAACCTGCCGGGGTATTTTCTGAAATAATCAACAGGATCCTTACCCGCTGCAGTTATCCAGCATAGATCAATCTCAAATGTTACCAGATCAGGTTCGGTACGTTCAGCGAGAATATCGAATGGCACAACGCCATCAATCTCGGTGAATTCCACCGAGTGGTTATGGAAGGCGAACCGCAGTCCACGTGAGTTGCACAACCCGCCGGCATAATTCATGAAGTCGGCAGCCTCCCTGAACCCGTCGAGAGAGCGGCTCCATTCTCTTGGTAATGATGGAAGTACAAGGTATTTCAGTCCTGCCTCAGCGGCATCATCAACCATCTGCACTGCATTATTCCGGTTAATTCCGTTATGACTGCTGATCAGTTTCATACCGAAACTCTCCACCACTCTACGGAACTCTGCAGGACTCATACCATAAAACAACCCATTTGAGTAGTTCGCCGCCTCAATCCAGTTGTATCCCATCTCTGCAACTGCTGCAAGTGTACCCTGTGCATCCCTGGCCATATCCTGCCTGACAGTATAAAGTATCAATCCCGTAAAGGGATCTGAATTCCGGCAGGCTATTGCCGGCGCGAGGGTCACGGCTACCATGGCAATGCCCGATTTCCTGATAAATGAACGTCTTGTCTCCATACGCTTTATTTCAGATTATTAACTCCTTGTCTCTGTCCCATCTCACCTTTCTGCCTTCATGGTATGCAATGGTTCCCATATGAGCGGTGATAGCCTCCTCGAAACCCTGCTCGATATCGCACGACGGGGTTCCTCCGTTCCTGATACAGCTGAGCCATTCCCGCAGGTGCAGGTGGGTAGTATCAATCCTTCTTCCTCCCCGGTATGTGTACAGCAGACCCCTTCCGGCAAAATACTGCTCAGTGGCAGAGGTCACGGCATCTACATTCTTCCTTCCCGGCGTAAATGTCAGAATAGGCAACTCTGTATTTATCATTCCCTCGCTAATCTCCTTCTTGTATTTCGTAGAGGCCTTGTCTGCATATATTGTAAGCGAATTGCTTACCTCCATCGAGCCATCGTGACCCATGATTACCTTTCCTCTAGACCTGCTGCTTGCCAGAGTCGCACTGTAGAGCATCGTTAGTCCCTCTTTCTCAAATTCAAAAGCCGTCTGCAATACATCGGGTACTGTTCGTCCGTCGCGGAAGAAGTAGATGCCTCCTGAGGAGACTGCAGTATCGGGAATTCCAAATCTGAATATCTGGTTCATTGCATCATATTCATGGGTCAGCAGATCGCCCGAAAGGCCGGTGCTGTAATCCCACCAGCAACGCCAGCGGAAGAACCTCTCAAGGCTGAAGTCATGCCACGGAGCCTGGCCGATAAACTGCTTCCAGTCGATAGTCTCTGGTGAGGCCTTTTCATGTATCGGATACACCCAGGCACCATTCGGATCATTACGGTTGGTTGTAACCTCAATCAGGGTCACATTGCCTATTACACCCTTCTCTATCGCCTCGCGCGCCTTCATGTATGACTCGGTCTGCCTGCCCTGATGACCAAGCTGGAAGACAACACCGGTCTCCCTTATTACCTTTCTCAGTTCGTAAGTCTCCTCAACAGACCAGCTAAGAGGTTTCTCGCAATAGATATGCTTGCCTGCCCTGGCGGCCTCGATGGCCATAGGTGCATGCCAGTGGTCAGGTGTTGATATTATTACTGCATCGATCTCAGGTGATGCAATCAGATTGCGGTAGTTATTGTAGATTACAGGTGCATCACCCATCTTTCCATCCCTGCCAGACCTGTAGATATTTGAACCTGCAACGCGTGCTTTCTCTGCATATACTGAGAATATGTCGCACACTCCGCGTATTTCTATATTCAGGTCATCCTGCCCCATAAACTCGGCATATCTGGTATCTCTGGTGTCGGCCAATGAAGCCTCTCTGAGTGCGTCGACGTCGTCAGGGTGAAGAAAACCGGCTGCCTTCGCAATCTGCGGTCCGCGAATGCCAAAGCCTATCAGCCCGAGTCTTATCGTACGTCCGCTGGCAGGAGGCAGTTGATGTTCCGGGGGTGCTGCAGTCATATCGACACTCTTCAGTATATTACCCCTGAGCATCTTTTCATACCTCCTCTTTCGGAAATATGCATAGGCAAATGCTCCCAGAACGGGAACCGTCGCAAGCCCCTTCAACACATCTCGCCTGCTTACGCTTTCGCCTTCACCGGGCTCAACACCTTTGTCCTCTATGTTGTCACTGGTCATAAAACTACTCTCTTTACTTTTTGCGAAAAATGAACCTGTCAACGCCGTATATCCTTTCAGTAGGAAAATGATACAACACGAACATCGCAGCCATCTGTATCAGGTTCTTGTTTACCCACAGATAACTTCCCTCCGACGGAACGGCATATCTGGCTGCAACTACGGGGGGGTGTGACAGATAGTAAAAACCCAGTAGCACCATTCCTGAAATCAGGGCCACCCTGGTCAGGCAGCCGGTAATCAATCCCAGACCAATGGCCACCAGACCCCATACATTCATAAAATCTACCACCGCCAGTGTCGACGGGTCAGAAGCCAGCATTCTGAAAAAACCTGCCATGAAACCTCCTGAGTCGAGAAGGAATCCGGCCGATGTCCAGTCCGGATTTACAACCTTGGTCACTCCCTCGTACAGGAAAAGCCATCCGGTGAGCAGCCGCAGAACCAATAGTCCTGAAAGCTGATAACGGGTATAATTTGTATTCACGATTTATTTGGGTTGATTGTTGCCAAAGATGCAAATTTATAATTTACTGCCAACTATGAGCCATAATTGACACTATTTAACTGTAGGTGCCGGCTGTCGTCAATAGAAAAGCATATATTTGATAATGAAACGGCCATCTGATGGGAAGCTATTCTGAATGTAGCGGTGAAACCTGCAGGTGCACGGTCTGTCCGCATGGCTGCATGCTCAGGCCGGGCTCTGCGGGGCTTTGCGGGGTACGCGCCAACGAAGGGCATGGCGCTGTTGCGCTAACCACCTGCGGCCTTGTATCAGGATACGGTTCCGACCCGATAGAGAAGAAACCTCTATACCATTTCTACCCCGGCAGTACCATTCTTTCAGTGGGTTCGTACGGCTGCAACCTGCGTTGCGACTTCTGCCAGAACTGGCATATCTCTGCCGCACAGGCAGCTTCAGGGCACATGCAAGGCAAGAGAATGAAGCCCGGGCAGATAGTCAGGGATGCTCTTAAATTACCTGACAACACCGGTATTGCCTTCACCTACAACGAACCGGTGGTGTGGATGGAATTCATGATGGCGACTGCCGCGAAGGCAAAGGAGGCCGGACTGTCGACAGTGATGGTCAGCAACGGATATGTAAATGAAAAGCCCCTCGGTGATCTGGTGAAGTTAATCGACGCCTTCAACATCGACCTCAAGTTCTTCAGCGACAAAAAATACAGGAAATATACCGGGGGAACCCTGGCTCCCGTGCTCAGAAGCCTCCAACAGATAGCATCAGAGGGACGGCACCTGGAGGTAACCACACTGGTTATACCCGAATTGAATGATTCTTACGAGGAGATAAGAGGTATTGCCTCGTGGCTGGCGGCAGAATGTGGCAGCGAAACCCCGCTGCACCTGAGCCGCTATCATCCTGCCCATAAAAGGTCGACACAGGCGACACCGGTCAGAAAACTGATGGAGTTGCACCAGGTGGCATCAGAAAAGCTGAGTTATGTATATATTGGAAATGCATCTACCACTGGATTGTCAGACACCCGTTGCCCTGGTTGTGGAACGACAGTCACTACCCGGACAGGCTATATCACAGATTTTATAAACCTCAAAGATTACAGGGATTGCAGCCGGTGCGGCCACACGATCTACAGGTATGTTACTTCTCCTGGGTGACCTTGCTCAGGCGATCAAAGAGAGAATCTATCCCGGTAAGGAGATCAGTCCGTATTTCTTTGTAGTATGCCTTCCTTTCAGCCGGAGGAGCAGCTTTGTCGCCTTTGTTTATCCTGGCGCACAGGTCATTGCGCAGCTGAATAGCCGTTTCAACTATATCGGTCAGTTCCTCGGTCTGCTTTCCCGGGTAAAGCCCCGAAAAGGTAAAACTGTCAGAAACAACCTCAAAAACAAGGTACTCAATATCTTTTTTCAGGTTCCTTACACTTGCCATATCAATGATTATTAATGGCGCAAAGATATAATTTTTTCGGTGGAACCCAAGAGTATGGTTCAGAACCCCGGTCTGCGAAATGCGGCCAGGCTCTCCTTTACCCTCATCATGTATAGCTCAAGGAGTCTCCTTGACAGCTTGTTATCAACTCTGAACCCGATTTCATCGATCATCTTTATGGGAAGTACCATCGGAGAGGTGCCGGTCATGAATACCGACTCGTAATTCACAATCTCATCCTCATGAACTGCCTCAAAAATCACCTCGATGCCGTTTACCCGGCAGATATCTGTCAGGTGCTTTCGCGTTATCACTCCAAGAACTTTTTCGTTAG
>CAYUOS010000197.1:0-4578 GCA_964446435.1 uncultured Rikenellaceae bacterium
GTTACGGCACCGAATACCCTCTCGCTCAGTCCCCACGATACGTTATGGAAATATCGGATATTGGTACCACCCTCAATGAATATTGCATCTGTCTTGCTGGCAGCCATCTCTGCGCACAGTCGGGAGAGTCTGTAATCATAATCTTCAGATGTAAGATTTGGCACATCCTTAACTATACTTTCGAGGCTTGTTCCGGCTTGCAGGTTTTCTTCAGGCTGCTTACCTGATGTACAGGAGCTGATAATCGCAGGTGCTACTCCTGCTGCTACGGCAACAGATCCGCCGGTTTTGATGAAATTTCTTCTTGAGGTGGTCATGGTATAAGGCTGTTTTGTTTCTAAAGTTACACTATATAATCTGATGCATCCGGCAAAAGGATATTTTCTACAACATCTTTATGATGGTAAGGTGACTTACATAATAATTCATTATTTTTGCAGCCCGCCGCGATGATTTTCCGGCACGACCACAAAAGGAGAGATGCCAGAGCGGTCGAATGGGGCGGTCTCGAAAACCGTTGTCCTGCTATCGCGGGACCGGGGGTTCGAATCCCTCTCTCTCCGCCAAAACAACTTGTATGGCAAAACCCGCGACTACGCGGGTTTTGAATTTTCACACCAGCAAACCGTTAAGAGCTTGCTCTTATAAGGTTTTGATGGGATGAAAATCAATGCCTCCGGCATTGCCATTCAAGTTGTTTTGAGACTCTCCCAAATGGGATCACAAAATGCATCGCATTTTGTAATCCCCTGCAACCATTCTGGTACAAAGGTTAACGTTGTGCTGGTGCAGGGTTCCCCACTCAGGGATCACTCTGAACAAAGTGAGGAGTAATCCCGCTGAGCCTCGCTTGCGAAGACGAAAGAATGCATACTAATGATTCTGACAAATTTCCTTAACTTTGAGAATATTCCATCAAGATGAGCAATGATTTGATTCTGGAAAAAATATCAAATGCCATTGGAATACAGGATACAAAAGCTCAGTCATTTTTATCTGGATACAGAGAGTTTGTCGAACTCTTGTATTACAGATTGTCAAGATATCTCATGTCATCGGTTGAGATATCAAAATCAACATCAAGGTTTTGTATGATGTATTCAGGATGGGTTGATTTGGGAAGGGGAAGGGCTCCTTTCTGAAGAACATAGCGGATTGACAGCTGTGCCACAGTTTTGCCGTATTTTCTGGCTATTCCTGCTATCTCTGAACTGTTAAGCAGCTTACCGGTTGCCAGTGGCGAGTAACCCTCGACGACTATTCCGTGCTTTTCGCAATGCTCCGTTATATCCTTCTGCGGATACCCTATGTGTAGTTTTATCTGGTTGACCATGGGTCTGATACTGGAATTTTCGAGGATGGCATCGATATCTCTTACATTGAAGTTTGAAATGCCTATTGCACGGGTTTTCCCGCTCTCATAAAACTCCTCCATGACCTTCCATACCTCAATATTATGCCTGGTATAGTCGGCGCCGATCTCATTCCACGGCCATGGGGCATGAATAAGATAGAGGTCGATATACTCAAGTCCTATATTCCTGATTGTCTTGTCAGCATATTTCATAACCTGCTCATGCTTCTTAATCTCCGCCGGCAGCTTGGAGGTAACAAAAATCTCACTTCGCTTTTTACCCGAGTCACGTATTGCCCTTCCGACACTCTCCTCGTTGCCGTATGCCAGGGCTGTGTCAATATGCCTGTATCCTGCCTTAATTGCAGACAATACCGAGTTGTATGCAATATCGCCGTTGGGAATCTGCCATGTACCAAGGCCTATGGCAGGTATCTGCACTCCATTGGCAAGTGTAAAACAATCATTACTGTTCATATTCTATGTTATTAATGACTGCCAAATTTAATCAGTATGTCTTAATAACCCATAAAACGATAGAATTGTTAATTCTCGTAACCGGAGAAAACTATTCTGTTAAAAAGTCCAGAGTTGTGAATTGCTTTCAGATTGTATCTTTGAAATACTGAGCACGCCGAGATATTCGGCATCCCCTTTAAGACAGGCAAATACAGCGCACAGGATGAGAAATCAAGGGAGCTACTGCAACAGGCCCTCGAGCTGGCAGGTTCAGCGCCCTGGATCGTGATCCCCAAAGTAACTGATGTTACTATTCAGGAATCCTCCACCAGGGGGAACGGGGATCTCTTCAATAATATGCGCATCGCCTGCAATCAGGAGATTCTGATCGGCATACTTGGACAGACAATGACTACCATCGACGGAAGTTCGAAATCACAGAGCGAAACGCATAAGGAAATAGAAGAGGCAACAAATAAGTCCGACAGGCGTTTCGTGCAGAGGATCCTTAACACTGAGTTCCTCCCAAGGCTTGAGAAGAGAGGTTTCCCTGTAAAAGGTGGATGGTTCACATTCCCCGATGCCGGTGAGACTCTCTCCACCAAGGATCAGATAGAAATCCATGATGTGTTTATGAATAAGCTGGGACTCGAAATCGATGAGGACTTCCTCTATGACTTTTACGGTGTCCCTAAACCTGCGGGCCAAAAGTCTTCCGGGAAGGAGGGCGAAGGGAACAAGAAGAAAAAGAAAAAGACAAAGGCGGCCGAGCAGAAAGAGGGCAATGATCTTGTCGACCAGGGTGACACATCTCTATTGAAATACCTGATTGACAAGCTGGCAAGTTTTTTCGTATCGGCCCCCGCGCAGGGGGCATTCCGGTCAGGTGGAGATCTCCCCACGCTGAGTGATCTACCGGCTCTTCCCGAGTTTAATATCGAGTCGCTTCTGCTGGATGTTACGGAAGGCAAAGCATATTTCTCTCCGGGGCTTTTCCATCATACTGCCGATGCGTTATTAAAAGCGCTGCGAGCCGGGTTTTCTGAGCAGAATTTTGCCGTAGATATCGAATATGGCTTCACGCCCGTCGCGTACAAAACAGCCATGGAGATGAACCTTTTCCGCTTCAGCGCCGCAAAAACCCTGGCAGAAATCCAGCAGCTAAATGAAGGCTTCCGGGCATCAAAAGGGTGGCCTGATTTTCTTGAAAAAGCAAAAGAGTTCTCCGGTCAGTTTAACAAAGCCTGGCTCGAGGCTGAATATACTACGGCATACCTTACTGCAGAAAGCAGCGCGACATACTTCAGGCTTCTCGCCAAACAGAATATCTTCCCCTTCTGGCAATATGTTACAGTCGATGATGAAAAGGTCCGTGAAGAACACCGTAAGCTTCATAATATCATACTTCCATCCAATGATAGGTTTTGGGAGAAGATATATCCGCCTAACGGGTGGAGATGCCGCTGCAGGGTCTAGCCCCTTATGAAGCATGAAGCCAAAGACATCAACTTTAAAGACCAGCGAAAGCTTGTTGAAGAGTTTTTTAAGACAACCGAATGGAAGAATGCTGCCGCCCAGGGATGGGGGGGGTAAACCGTACCCTGACAGCTGAAGTATTTACTGCAAATCAACATTACATCCGTAAATTCCCATTCAGGGCAGCCTCTTATCTTGACAGGCTTGTTGCTTCCAAGTGGGGTCTCGAAACCGTTCCGAAGCTTAAGGCCGCAGCAACATCAACAGCACCTGTTACTCGTGATAATGAAAAAGCCGTCTGGAAGTCCGAGTCCGATGCCGGGGTTATCAGGCTGAAGCTTTATGACGGACGGACTGTCAACCTTACCGAAAAGGTTTTCCATGCTCATACCACGTCAAAGTCCGACAATAGAATTGTCCACTGGTCCTCACTCCGGGTAGCTCTTCTTTCGCCCGATGAGAGATGGCTCAACTCAGGAGTAAGCGGAACCAGGTACAACAGCTCTACTCTTATAAAGTACTACTCCGATAAGGTAATTGTCGCAAACTACCAGGTCGATCGCGGCCAGCTGGTACTTAAGACATGGTACGAGATGCAAACCACACATACAGGTAAAAGTAAATTTGACCTTGAGAGGATATGGAATCAGAGAAGAAGGGGATTGCTGATAAAAAAACCGGGCAGAGACTGACCGGTTCTTGCAGGTTGATATCAGGTCAAGCTGTCGATTATCAGACGCCTCTGCCCCCATCTCCTGCAAGGTGCTGGCGCGGGCTTAGTCCCTCAACCTGAAACTTGTAACAAAGTTAAATAAAAAATGGGATCATTTAAGGAAATTGACGACTTTTTTAACAAGCTCACCGGTGAGTTCATGCGTGAGGTCGTCCCGGCTATCATTGCTGAAAAGGCTACGTCATTCTTCCAGGAGCGATTTACAACAAAGGAATGGGACTGGGTGCCATGGCCTGAAACCAAGCAGCCGGTAAAGAGAGGATCTCTTATGGTGAGATCTGAATCCCTTGTTAACTCAATCAAACCGTCTCTTGTCTCTCCGGAGAAAGTAGTTATTTCTGCCGGCAGCGACAAGGTTCCTTACGCCCGGGCACACAACGAGGGGGAAACTATCACGGTACGTTGTGAATTGCTTTCAGATTGTATCTTTGAAATACTGAGCACACCCATAGGCGACCAGGTAAAAGGTATTTACCTGTTGTGAATTGCTTTCAGATTGTATCTTTGAAATACTGAGCACACCCTCCAGGGTTCAGGGAGATCGTGGTAAACAGTT
>CAYUOS010000198.1:0-4446 GCA_964446435.1 uncultured Rikenellaceae bacterium
TGACAACCTTTTCGGCAATGATATCATTGTCTATCCGAATCCGACCACAGGACCGGTAACCATTGACCCGGGAGATACCCACAACTTCACGCTATCAATCAGAGACATGGCAGGCAGGCTTATAATGAAATCCGATTATAAGGAAACCTCTTCGCTGGTTCTCTATCTAAATGAGCCTCCGGGCATCTATCTGCTGACAATAACCGCTCCTGATCAGAGGAGTAAAACAATCAGAATCATAAGGAAATAACAACCCTTCATATTCAATTCAGAAAAAGAGGCTGCCCCTGATTGCTGGCGCCGGTAACAGGCCTCGCAGTCTGAAGTAACAGGTGCCGGCGCCGGTAACCGGCCTCGCAGTCTGAAGTAACAGGTGTCGGCGCCCTGACCTATCAGGAGATTATCTTTCCTTTTCTTCTTTCCCGGTTTATGCTTTACGGCCTGGCAAAATTATCGCGCCGGATTCTTTAAGGTAATTTTCGTCATTGCCACAAAATAAATTTGTTTTTGTAAGAGCAGGTTAATAATTTTGATAAAATTCTTCTATTTCGTTGATCAGGCACATTACAAAAGAAACCTGTCATAATTTAAAACCAGAAGTATTTTAATCCTGACATTGATCAGCTGACGAAATACGTCTTGCATGGCCATAACCGATATACATATATCGATAGCAGAGGGTGTTGATTATTCGAAAGATCTTTTTATTTCAGTTATAACCTTAAAACTTAACTTTATGAAAAAAATCTTTATCCCCCTGATTCTGATTTGTTTAACAATCAGTAGCTGCATCACTCCAAAATCTGAAGTGCTAACTGAAGAGAAGAAACTGGCGATTATTGAGGAATTGACAATTATCAATGAGAAAATAACTGAAGCTCTCATAAACAAAGATGCTGAGGCTGCCTTTAGTTATATGGACGCTGATAATTTTCTGAGATTTATTGATAATGGCAGAATTATGGAAGACTACAATAACACTATTTCAACCTTTAAGGGCCTCTATTCAGGCCTCAATACCTTAAAATTATTTCCTGCTGATATAAGGTTCACGGTTTTGTCTGAATCCTCTTCACTTATGACCTACAACTTCTCAGAGGAGATTGTAACAACAGATGGCAATGAAATGAAAATGCAGGGTGCAATGACTGCAGTATTTCAGAAGATTAACGAAAACTGGCGTATGGTTCACGTACACCAGTCATATTATCCTGTAGGGAATTAATCACAGAGGCAGAGCCAACTATATTTTGTCTATACCCTCATTCTCCGGAATATGAGCTATTGGGGGTGGCCTGTTATTTATTCCACGCTTTCAGAATGTGCCTGATAATACAACCTGGCTTCTGACAACATAAAACATTTTGCAGTAAATGAAATAAAACGGGTTTAATGCATCGCCTTTTCTCTGGCAATGCTTATTTTTATTGGCTTATGAAGCATACATAGATGCTCGCTGCCCGAACGTTAACCACAATAACAATTGCCATAAAATGAGTTTCCATTCCAGGTATGAACCAAAACCATCAAATATGAACCACCTCAGAAAGATCAATCCGTTTCTACTCCTGGTACTCCTGCTGCTGACGGCATTCCTCAATGCTGCCGCCATTGATATCAGGGACACCAGGATGATGGCTCAGCCGACCATCAGCAACAGCCACATCGCGTTTATCTACGCTGAAGACCTGTGGGTTGCAAACATTGACGGAACCCAACCGAGGCGCATCACAGTCGATGCAGGCGTTGAATCCGATCCGGCCTTCTCTCCCGACGGAAGACTTATAGCCTTCAGTGCCCAGTACGACGGAAATACAGACGTTTTCATAGTACCTGTCGAAGGTGGTGTTCCAAGGCGTCTCACCTGGCACCCCGGAGCCGATATCGTCAGGGGCTTCACACCCGATGGCAAGGCCGTGCTCTTCGCCTCGCAGCGAAACGTTCACACGACACGCTACTACCAGCTCTTCACCGTTCCGGTCGAGGGTGGCTATCCGACGCAGCTGGTCATTCCCAACGCATGGTACGCCTCCTACTCCCCCGACGGCAGGCAGATGGCCTATACCCCCATCCCCGAGCGCTCGCAGCAGTGGAAGAACTACCGCGGAGGCACCGTTTCTGAGATATGGCTCTTCAGCTTTAACGACCATTCCATGGTTAAGATACCCCAGCCCGAAGGCCGCTCCAACGACATGCAGCCGATGTGGATAGGCGACAAGGTCTATTTCATCAGCGACCGCAACGGAGAGTTCAACCTCTTCTCATACAACACCGGTACCAGGGCAATTACACAGCTGACTCACTTCACCGACTTCCCGATTCTGAATGTTTCTGCAGGAACCGGGAAGATTGCCTTCGAGCAGGCCGGCTTCCTGCATATCTATGACCTCAACGCAACAAAAGCCTCAAAACTGACTATAGGCATTGCCGCCGACCTGCTCGGGTTGAGGCCAAGATACGCCAGAGGAGCCAACAACATTCGCAGCGCCGATATTTCACCCACAGGCGCCAGAGCAGTCTTCGGCTACCGGGGTGAGATAATCACGGCACCCGCGGAAAAGGGAGATCCCCGAAACATAACCCTTACCACTGGCGCACATGAGAAATTCCCGGCATGGTCACCCGACGGGAAAACCATAGCCTACATGTCTGATGAGTCAGGTGAGTACCAGCTGTATATCAGGACACAGGACGGCAGGGAACCTGCCCGCCGCTTCAAGCTCACCGGGACAGGCCACTATGCATTTCCAAAATGGTCACCAAACGGCCAGAAAATAACCTATGTCGACAATGCCCGCAATTTCTTCATCCTCGACGTGGCTTCAGGCAACATAAAAAAGATCGATGCCGATGAGCTGTACATTCCGGGAGCTTTCAGGAATCAGCACGGCGACTGGTCATACGACTCAAGGTGGATAGTCTATACGAAGGTGCTACCGACACACTTCAGGAAGATAATGATCTACTCCGTTGATGAAGGTAAGTCATACGAACTCACTGACGGACTGAGTGATGCCACAGAGCCGGTGTTCGACAAGAGCGGTAAATACCTCTACTTCTTTGCCTCCACCGATGCCGGTCCGGTTATCAACTGGTTCGACCAGACACGTCACGATATGAATTCCACCAATGCCATCTACCTTGTCACCCTGCAGAGAAACACTGTTTCGCCACTGGCACGTGAGAGTGACGAGGAGGCCCCGGTTCCAGATAAAAAGGAGACAGCAGCGCAGAAGCCTGCAGCACTGCAGATTGACTTTACCGGCATTACCGACCGTATCATTAACCTTCCTGTAAGTGCCGGAAACTACAGCCAGCTTGGCTCTCCTAAGGAGGGCGAGATTCTGTATGTGGTTGGTGCGCTCGACCCGCCGCGCCAGAGTACTATGCGGAAATACGACCTCAACAGGCGGCGCGACACCGAGGTGATGCAGCTTAATAATTATATTCTTTCGGCCGACGGGAAGAAGATGCTTTACCGCAGCGGCAACACGTGGGGAATAAGCAATGCGGGCGAAAGGGCCGAGCAGGGACGCGGCGTGATCAATACCGGCGCGCTTGAGGTGCGTATTGACCCGGTGGCCGAATGGGCGCAGATTTACGATGAAGCATGGCGTATCAACCGCGACTACTTCTACGACCCTGGTATGCATGGTGCCGACTGGCCGGCGATGAAGAAGAAGTACGAACAGTTCATTCCGCACCTGGCTACCCGCAGTGACCTGAACAGGCTCATCCAGTGGATGTGCAGCGAGATCGGCGTTGGCCACCACAGGGTTGGCGGAGGCGACCGGCTTGCGTCACCGGCGGGCATCCCGGGCGGACTCCTCGGGGCCGACTACGAAATAGTCAATAACCGGTACCGCCTCAAGAAGATTTACGGAGGCCTCAACTGGAATCCCGACCTGCGCTCACCGCTTACCGAGCCGGGCATCAACGCCACCGTGGGTGAATACATCCTGGCTGTAAACGGCAGGGAGCTTACCGCTGCTGACAACATCTTCAGCTTCTTCGAGAACACCTCCGGCAAGATAGTAGAACTGACTATCGGTCCCAATCCGAACCGCACAGCCTCACGCAATGTGCAGGTTGTTCCGGTGGGCAGTGAATCGGCTCTCAGGAACCGCGACTGGGTGGAGGGTAACCTGAGGTTCGTGCATGAGACAACGAAAGGACAGGTAGCCTATGTCTACGTGCCGAATACCACTACGGCAGGACATGAGTACTTCAAGCGGTACTTCTATCCGCAGATTGACAAAAAAGCGATTATTATCGACGAGCGCTTCAACGGAGGCGGATTGATTGCCGACTACTACATCGACCTGTTGTCGAGGCAGTACCAGGCACACTGGAACTTCCGCTACGGAGTGGACATGAAGACGCCGAACGCCTCGATACAGGGTCCGCGTGTGATGATAATAGACGAGACGGCAGGATCGGGAGGCG
>CAYUOS010000199.1:0-4379 GCA_964446435.1 uncultured Rikenellaceae bacterium
ATCATCTCGTTAATAATGAGGACGACGTATCCGGTCCTGTCATTCATGAATTCGGCAGGTATGGCGTGAGCCCCCAGGAAAGTTGACCTGACCTCAATTGGCGAGGCATCGGCAATCCGTCTGATTACCCTGAGCATCTTCAGTTCTGACTCTACATCAAGACCATAACCACTTTTTATCTCAACAGCCCCGGTACCAAACCCGATAATCTCATTTACCCGATGCATCGACTGCCTGTATAGCTCATCTTCATGAGTCTCACGCAGCAGCTTAGCTGAATTGAGTATTCCCCCACCCCTTTTGGCAATCTCTTCATAGGACAAGCCTCTGATCTTGTCCATATACTCAATTTCACGGCTGCCGGCGTAAACCAGGTGGGTGTGGCTGTCACAGAATGAAGGCAGCAGAAACCGGCCCGAAGCATCTATCACTTTGTCAGCCCTGATATCAGAAGGCATTTCATCCATCCTTCCATATCCGGCTATAAGCTCACCCTCTGTCAGCACCCAACCGTTCTCAATGACGTTGATGTGAGCCATATCACTACCGGCAATAAAAGCCGGAATATCTTCGCCGGCCTGGACAATACCTCTGAGGTTCTTTATTAAGATGCTCATATATTCTATATTATGACTTCAAAAATAGTAAAAATGGTGATACGGGACCAGACAGGAGCTTCATAGGCGGAAATAATCGCAGATACTTGATCAAAAAGAAGAGGGTGCCCATGATCAGGCACCCTCTCTCAAACCTAACAACAAAAACTAGTTCTGTGTCATTAGCTTGTTGAATATCATCTCATTCTCAGGTATTGGCCAGACATAGGTCGGACTTGTAGATGGAACATCAGAAACAGATCCCTTGGCGGGAATTGTCATCATGTTCCTTAACAGATCCATATTCCTGTGGCCCTCTCCAAGAAACTCAATGGCTCGCTCAATCATTATTGCATTACGGAATGCCGTCTCATTTGGCAGATCAGCAAGTACGTAAACCCCTCCGGGGAAAGAACGACCCCTTACTGCATTCAAGAGATCAACAGCCTGCTGTGTAACGGTCCCGCCATCTCTTACGAGTGCTTCAGCATAGTTCAGTAACACCTCTGCATAACGAATGACAGGTGCATAGTCTATCTGCGGGGTGAATGATCTCCATTTACCGGTATAGTAGACTGTTGCTCCGTCAAAGGTTCCGCTCTGGAACTGCACCCTTCTTGCATCGGCAGCATCAAGTGAGGTGAAAGCCAGTCCACTTGCATTCAGATAATATGACTCACTTGAGCTTGGATGGTTGTAGTGGGCCAGTGAATTCTGTGTACCGGCAAGGTTTGTCTCAGTAAACGGCATTGAGAATATAGACTCCTTCGTAGTATAGGGTGTGTTCCAGATTGCTGCGAAAGAAGCCGAAAGCTGGTTATCATACCTCGGAGCCGGTGAAACATAGGGAGCCGTAGCAGGCACCATTTTTGCCGCTTCGGTCTTAACCGCCGGCCAGTTGTTCATGTGCATATAGACCCTGGTCTTGAACGCAATGACAGTATTCTTGTGAATCCTTGTTGTATTCAGCAAAGCTGTGCTGTATGAGTCAACAGCAAGCGGTTCTGCATCATTGAGGTCCTTAAGTATCTGCACATAAGTCTCTGCAACCGTACTCCTGGCCAGATCATTGTTGGCACCGGTCTTTTCTGCAAGCAGACGTAGTGGCAGACCCGGACTTGCACCGGTATTTTTGTTATATGGCTGTGCATACAACTGAAGCATATAGAAGTAGCACATTGCCCTCAAGGTCAGTGCTTCAGCTTTGTAGTTGCCATATTCGGTCTCAGTTATAATACCTGTCAGTTTTCCACTTGCCCAATTTGCATCAAGACCTTCAATGAAGATATTAATGCCATTGACTGCTGCATAAACAGCGATCCAAAGGTTCTGAACCTCATTGGTTGAAGGAATAACATTATGGTTCCAGGTAGCATAGTTGGTAACAAGGTTGGTGCTTTTCGGCATGAAGTTATCAGCCCTGATGTCGTTGTAGACAAAGTACCTTCCTCCAAGAAAAGCACCACTTTTCATCCTGGCGTACATGCCGTTTACCTGACCGACTACCCTGTCTTTGGTATCAAACGCCTGGGCTTCTCCCAAAGAAGTCTTCGGCACCGGGTTCAGGTTCTCCTTCGAGCACCCTCCCAGTAATAGTGTCATTAACAGAATTAATGAGCCTTTAATTATATTTTTCATAACAGTGTCTCTTTATTGGTTAGAAAGTAATGTTCACGCCAAATGAATAGGTTCTGGCCTGCGGGACGGTATTCCTGTCAACTCCGGGTGCAATGTTGCTGTTCCCGTTGGTTGAGACTTCAGGGTCAGATCCGGTATACTTTGTGAACACCCAGGCATTGAACAGTTGAGTATAGATCCTTACCTTCTCTATCCCTATCGAGGCCGGCAGGTTCTTGATTGTGTAACCGGCAGCAAGTGTCCTCACCTTTACGTAGTCTCCTTTCTCAACATTCTGCGTTTGAACAAGGCTGGATCCATTGGAAACATTGTCATTGAATATCGGTTTGGGAATATCGGTAATATCACCAGCCTGTTTCCATGCAGTCTTATACACCTCTACGGTATTATTCCACCAGCGTTGATCCCTCAGACCTGCCTTTGAACCATTGTAAACATAATGTCCAAATGCGTAGGTGAGTCCAACTGTTGCGTCAAAATCCCGGAACGTGAAGTTATTGTCAAGTCCACCGAACACTTTTGGTATTGCAGAGCCAAGAGGTTTTCCGTCTTTCGCGAGATCAATTGCAGGAGCTATGCCGGATCCGTCCTTGTAGAACCATCTTTCAGCTACCACCCTCTCATGAGCGTAAAGCACCTCTTTGCCTGCAGCGTTAACAAATATTCGTCTGCCGGTCTCAGGATCAACACCCCTTGTTTCGACACCAAAGATCATTCCGATCGGATATCCGACCAGGGTACGGTTAGTATTTTCCAATCCTGAGGTCTGACCCACAATCTCATTTACAAATGGAGCCGCCAGTGAAGTAACTTCATTCTTGAGTGTACTGAAGTTAAAGTTGGTGGTCCATGTGAAATTTGGCCTCGTTATGTTGTATGTTGTAAGTGACAACTCAAGGCCGGTGTTCATCATCGAGCCAATATTAACAGGCACCGAGTTGCCAGGAATTCCCTTAGAAGGAGCCTGAGGCAGGTTAAGAATTAGGTCGTTCACATTATTGTAGAAATAGTTGAGATCAACCTGTACCCTGTCGTTCAGTAGCCCAAAACTGAATCCGATATCATACTTATCACTGGCCTCCCATCTGAGGTCAGGATTACCTGCCTGTGTGAACAGCCATGTAGGCGCAGCACCGTAAACACCTGAGCTATACAGGAATAGTGATTCGTAGCTTCCAATTCCTGCAATATTTCCGACACGGCCATAACTTGCCTTAAGCCTCATATCGGTAACATTTGCTCCAATTGCACTATTGGCAATAAAATTCTCCCTTGAGAGGTTCCACATAAGTGAGGCGCCACCGAAAGTTCCCCACTTGTTGCCGTCGGCAAGTCCCGAAAATGCATCGCGACGCACACTTAATTCAAAATAGTATTTCCTGTCGAAATTGGTATTGAAACGACCGAAATAAGAAAGGAAATAGTTCTCAGAAAGACTTCCTCCACCCATTCCGGCAGTTACCCATGAACCCTGATAAACCGTGAAGAACGGGTCAGTTGCATTTGTCTTGCTCGAGGTCCAGCTCTCACTCTTGGTATATTGTTCCTCAACTCCGGCAAGAACATTGATATTCAGCTTCTCCATAACATTGAAGTCATAATTCACTGTGTTGGTCCATGTCCATCTTGTCGGACGGTAAAAGCTGTGCCAGATATACCCGTTTGAAGCGTAGCTGTCGCCAGTTACTCCGGTATTGTAGTGCTGTGATTCAACCCCCATGTTGTCCATCCCAAATACTGTCTTGAGATATAGCCCTTTAACAGGCTGCACGGTAGCATTAAGTGATGCAAGTATCCTGTCTGTCTCGGCCGTATAGCGGCAAAGATCGAAAATAGGAACAGGGTTGTAATATCCCAGGTTACCCATCGGTTGACCCATATTACCTAACTGTATATACCTCAATCAAGTTTACGAAAATGCCGCACGACGCTTAATGAAGGGCGATGGCTTGAAGCATCTTCACCGAGAACATACGACGGATGCAGTACGACGTGGCAGCGGTGAAATTGTCATAACCCGTGTCGAACTTATCGGTCCAGATTGCAAATCTTCAAAGGTACTCAAGACTGCGATGCCAATGAAAATTGAAATGGATTATCTCGTTAAACAACCACTCGAAACTGTGTTGTTCGGATTTAACATTT
>CAYUOS010000200.1:0-4331 GCA_964446435.1 uncultured Rikenellaceae bacterium
CGCTGATAATAAATGTACTTATATACGTCATTGCCCATTTCGGGCAGGACAGGAAAATAATTATTGGTTCTGTGCCCTTTGGTGTCATTCTTTGCATTGGCGCACACCTGACCGGTTCATTCCTGCTTCCCTTTATTCTGCACGGAGCATTGGCTGTATCACATGAACTATTTGCCGGTCATCGGCTTAGGGTAGCAGGAAGAACTATCTGACAGTTATAAAGATGAGGTATTTCGTAACAGGGGCAACAGGATTTATCGGATCTCTTCTTGTCGAAAGACTGACAGGAGAAGGGAATGAGGTTGTTATCCTCACAAGAAATACCTCTTCCTCAGTCGGTAAATTTGGAAAGAATGTAACAACGGTACAGGGCGATATTTTCGATATAGAGGTTCTTAAAGGAGGAATGGAAGGGGTTGATGTGGTGTTCCATCTTGCTGCCCTGGTAAGGCCAACATCTCGTGACAACAGCCTTTTCTACAAAACAAATGTAACAGGTACAGCCAACATTGTGGCTGCATGCGAGGCACTGGGTGTGAAAAGGTTGATTGTAACCTCGACGGCCGGAACAATCGGATTCTCAGAAGATGGTCTTCCACTTGATGAGACAGCACCATATAGGCCCGATTACCATACTGAGTATGAAAGGACAAAGGCGATTACCGAGCAGATGGTCCTTAACAGGAGCGATGGGGCGCCGGATATAATGGTCGTCAATCCTTCAAGGGTATTCGGACCGGGAAATCTTTCGGTCAGCAATTCTGTGACGAAAATGATAAAATTGTATTGCAGTGGAATATGGAGGATAATACCGGGTGACGGTAATTCCAGAGGTAACTATACATTTGTCGATGATGTGGTTAACGGCCATATACTCGCGTCACGGCATGGCAGGAACGGAGAAAGATATATTCTGGGGGGAGAGAATATTTCATTCAACACCTTCTTTGAGGTGGTTGCCAGCTGTTCGGGAAAGAAGAGGCGGCTGTTCAGGATAAAGGCATCAAACCTTAAAAGAATTGCCCATATTCTTAGTGCAGCGGAGGGTCTCGCAGGCCGTCCGCCCTTAATTTCCGACAACTGGATTGACAAATACCTGAAGAACTGGGTTCTTTCAAACAACAAAGCAATAAAGGAGCTTGGTTACTCTGTTACTCCCTTTGAGGAGGCTGTTGGGAGAACCGTCACATGGTTACAAAACCGCAGAAGAAGATGAATAATGGCAAATATGCACTCGTAACCGGTTCCGGCAGAGGAATCGGACGCGCCCTTGCCAGAGAACTGGCAATCAGGGGATACAATCTGGCACTCAATTCATTGCCCGGAGAGAACCTTTCTGACTATGCAGATGAACTCTCAATGAACCATGGCATAAACACCAGGTACTATGAGATCGACCTGACCTCGGAAGATGGGCCCGGCAGACTATATAAGTCAATTGCCGATGAGGGGATCAGGATAAGTATCCTCGTCAATAATGCCGGTACTGGAATCGAGGGTCCACTTGAGTCTTATTCTCTGGAGGATATTGACAGAATAATCCTGCTGAATATCCGTGCACTCACCATACTTACATTTCTCTTCACCCCTGAACTTAAGAAGCATGATTCATATCTTCTTAATGTCAGCAGTGTCGGAAGTTTTGTGCCAACACCTTATAAAAGTGTATATCTGGCTTCAAAAGCCTATATTACCTTCTTCTCAAAGTCTCTGGAGGCAGAATTTGATGGTTCTTCAGTAAAAGTATGCATTCTTGCCCCGGGAGGGGTGAGAACCAATCATAAGGTAAGGATGAGAATAGAGCAGGCCGGCTGGATAAGCAGGATAACCTCATTGTGCCCGGAAGAGGTAGCAGCAAGGTGCGTCCACAATATGTTCAGGGGAAGGAGGGTCGTAATTCCCGGAATAATTACATCATTTCTCTACGGTTTATCCAAGGTAGTTCCTGTGGTAATGATACAATCGGTAACCAGGCGGGTCTTCAGACATAACTGGTCGATCTGAATCACTTGTCGGATTTCTGGCCATCACTACGCTGTGACATACTCCTTCTGAAGTATCCAGCCGCAGTCTTCAGAAAAGGCACAACCCTCTCTTTGATCTTTTTGTAGAAACTCTTGCCAAGGAAAAGCAGGCTTGCATAGAATGTTACTTCTCCGGTGATTATCAGTACTATGGTGATGGTTGCTATCTGTTTGCCGCTGAACCCAAGAAGTGGTACAATAAGGATTGAAAGGAATGAGATGCAGCAGATCAGAAACAATGTGTATCCTATAGTCTTAATCATGGGGTAAATATATAGAATGGAAACAAAGGATTTGTTTACTTTGTTCGGTATTGAACAGAATGAAAAGTGACGCATGAAAAGCTTATCAGCAAAACTAACTGCCGGCCTGATTTTATTACTCCTTGTGGCAGTAATCTACATTGGCAACAAGGGGGCGTTCAGCAGGCGCAACACCGTTTTTGCGGTTGCCCGTGAAGCTGATGTTACCCTTATTGAGATGAAGCAGGGAGATGAGAGGGTAGTTTTGCGCAAAGGCAGGGAAGGATGGACGGTCAACGAAGCAGGTGAGGCGAGGAGCAGCGCGGTTGGTTTCCTGCTTCAGACTATTGCTGAAATTGCCATCAAGTCACCGGTATCTGATGATTTGTTCTACCGTGAAGTTGTAGAGCCAGGCCTGATACCTGTCAGGGTCAGGGCATTGTCGGGCCGCAAGCTGCTTACATCGTTTCTGGTCTGGAAGACAGAGAGCAACATATATGGCAACATTGCAAAACGGAGGGACCTTGGCAAACCATTCATCCTCTACATTCCAGGGTATGAAGGAAGTATTGGTCCCAATTTTACACTAAATGAGTTGTTCTGGAGGCCTTTCAATATCTTCAGCCTTAACCAGGGTCAGATAGCATCGATTGAGGTATTCTACCCGCAACAGCCCGACGAATCTTTTATTATTCACAATCCTTTTGCAGCAACTCTGCCGCCGGACCTGAAACAGAGTATTGAGGGATATGACACTGCCATGGTAAGAAGGTATCTCTCCTATTTTATGTGGGTTCCGTTTGAGGACTGGGCTTACGGCCTGAGTGCTGATGAAGTGAATGAGATAGTTGAGGGAGAACCCGAGGTGCGTATCTCGGTCGTAACCTCTGATGGGCGCACCGAGGCTCTTACCCTTTGGCAACGTAATACAGGGACAGGAGGAGAGTTTGTGCCCGATTATGACAGGGTGTGGGGAAGAAAGAATGATGACCCTCACCTTTTTGTTGTCAGGTATTTCGATATTGATCCGCTGCTCAGGAAGAAAAGATATTTTTTCCCGGCTGAATAATATTTGACAGTAAGAGTTTTTTTTGTAATATTGATATTTCCGGGGAGGTTGATGACGTTGTTGATTATCAGGTTGTTAACTTTCACGATAGATGAATTAGTTATACATAACAATAAAAATCCGGAGACAAAATGAAATTTGTTGTATCGAGTACAGAACTGCTGGGTCACCTTCAGGCTATTAGCCGTGTTATCAGTTCAAAGAACACATTGCCGATTCTCGACAATTTTTTGTTCGACCTCAAAGGGAAGACCCTCGAGATTACTGCATCAGACCTTGAAACGACACTGATCACTCAGCTGACACTTGAAAACACTGACGGGGATGCTTCAGTAGCGATTCCGGCGAAGCTGCTTCTCGAAACACTCAGGGAGTTTCCCGAGCAGCCTCTTACCTTCGATATCAACACCGGAAACCTGCAGATAGTCATCAACAGTGAGAATGGCCGTTTCAGTGCTGTGGGACAGCATGGTGTAGATTTTCCGGTGCTGCCTTCGCTAAAGGCAGACAAGAGCAATAATTTTACCCTTCCTGCTGATGTGCTGCTCTCAGGTATTAATCGCACCCTTTTTGCCACGGCAGATGATGAACTCAGGCCGGTAATGGGTGGTATCTTCATCGAAGCATCAACTGACAGCCTTACCTTTGTGGCATCAGATGCACACAAGCTGGTTCGTTACCGCAGAAACGATGCAAAATCGGAGGCACCTTGTTCCTTTATATTGCCGAAGAAGCCGGCATCGCTCCTAAAAAATATTCTTGGCAGGGAAGAGGGTCCGGTCAGGGTTCAGTTCGACGACAAGAATGCCTTCTTCACCCTTTCAGGCTACAGGGTGGTTTGCAGACTGGTTGAAGGCAACTACCCGAACTACAATTCGGTGATACCGAAGAGCAATCCCCGTAAGGTGAGTGTAAGCCGCGTTGAGCTTTACAATTCACTGAAGAGGGTATCGGTATTCTCAAATCAGGCCAGCAACCTTGTGAAATTGCAGTTCG
>CAYUOS010000201.1:0-4304 GCA_964446435.1 uncultured Rikenellaceae bacterium
TCTATACGATTGAAAGACATCGCGACCTTTATCAGAAGGCCAGGAAGATGCTGTCGTCGCTAGGTTACGAGGCACATTATTTCTTTGGTGACGGATACCTTGGCAAACCATCATATAGTCCTTTTGACGGAATCCTTCTTACGGCAGCTGCCGATGAGATACCGGAAACCCTGTTGCGTCAGCTGGCAATCGGAGGGAGGCTGGTAGCTCCGGTAGGTGGCAGGAGCACCCAGGAGATGACCTTAGTGTTAAGAAGAGGGGAGGATGATTTTGAATACAGCAGGCATGGAAGTTTTGTTTTTGTTCCGATGTTGCCGGGTGTGGTTAATGACAAAAAGTGACACTTATGAATATCTACAGATTCGTATTCTCTCCGATCAGCGTCAATACCTACGTGGTGGCTGCTGATAATGGAGAGTGTGCCGTTATTGATTGCGGATGCTATGATGAGGATGAATTCTCAAGACTCACAGTTTTTATGGAAGAGAAGAGCCTTAAACCGGTGATGCTTCTGAATACACACTGTCATCTCGATCATATATTCGGCAACGGAATGATGCTTGACCGGTATGGGTTAAAGACCAAAGCATGCATCAACGAAGAGGAGAACAGGAAGAATTCACCTTTGCATGCGAGGCTGTATGGTATGGAGATGGCTGCGCCTCCTGAAATAGGAGAGCATATCAGTGATGGTGAGTCTGTTGTATTTGCGGGCATAACACTTGAGGCTATTTATGTGCCCGGGCATACTGCAGGCAGCATAGCATGGTATTGCAAGAGCGAGGGATGTCTTTTTACAGGTGATGCCCTTTTTGCAGGCGGGATAGGAAGAAGTGATCTTCCGGGCGGCAATCATGATCAGCTGATAAGGAACATAAAGACCCGGCTGCTGACACTGCCTACTGAGACTGTCATCTATCCGGGGCATGGTGAGTCATCAACCATCGGTGCGGAAAAGAGTGACAATCAATGGCTGTCATAAAGCATTACTTAATTCATTTTGATTGCAATATCTTATTGCTAAATTACGCCGGATTGGCGAACCGCTAACTGATCCAGATTGTTTAATGTACAAACCAGAATAATAATGATAACTGACAAATTTGTTGACCGTCACATCGGCCCCCGCGATGAGGAGATTCAGCTTATGCTGAAGTCAATGGGCATGAAATCACTTGATGATCTCATTGAAAAGAGTGTTCCGGGGAGCATAAGGTATGATAAGCCGCTGGATCTTTCTCCGGCGATGACCGAATTTGAGTACCTGAACCATATCAGGAAACTTGGAAAAGAGAACAAGGTTTTCAGATCGTTCATCGGACAGGGTTATTACAATGCCGCGGTACTACCGGTAATAGTAAGGAATGTGCTTGAGAATCCTTCATGGTATACATCCTACACCCCCTACCAGGCTGAGATTTCGCAGGGTCGCCTTGAGGCGCTGCTTAACTTCCAGACGATGGTTACCGAACTCACAGGCATGGAGATAGCAAACGCATCTCTGCTTGATGAGTCGACGGCAGCTGCAGAGGCGATGCTGATGATGTACGGTTCACGTTCGAGGGCTGCTGTCAAAGCAGGCGCGAATAAATTCTTTGTCGACGATGACATTTTTCTCCAGACCCTTGATGTTCTTGAGACCCGTTCGGCTCCTCTTGGCATTGAGTTGGTTAAGGGCAGCTACGAGAAGGCAGAGTTCGATGAGAGCTTTTTTGGAGCCATTGTACAGAATCCAGCCTCCAGCGGACAGCTTCGCGATTATACATCATTTGTGGAGAAGGCCCATGCTGCATCAGTACTGGTTGGTGTTGCTGCCGATCTGATGAGCCTTGCGCTGCTGACACCTCCGGGTGAATGGGGTGCCGATATTGTTGTCGGAACCAACCAGCGCTTTGGGTTGCCAGTGAGTTACGGAGGGCCGCATGCCGGCTTCTTTGCCACCCGTGACGAACTGAAGCGTAATATGCCAGGAAGAATCATTGGCGTTTCAGTAGATTCACATGGCAATCATGCCCTGAGGATGGCACTTCAGACAAGAGAGCAGCACATAAAGAGGGAGCGTGCCACATCAAATATTTGTACGGCACAGGCACTGCTGGCAACCATGTCAGCTATGTATGCTCAGTACCACGGACCCAAAGGCCTGAAAAGGATAGCCTCGCATATTCACCAGGCAGCATGCACCCTGGCTGGCAATCTCAAGGCTGTGGGTTGCACACTGCTTAACAAAGATATTTTTGACACTGTAAGGGTTAAACTGCCAGAAGGCGTCACATCTGAAAAGATTAAAAAGGTTGCCCTGGCAAATGAGATGAATTTCTGGTACAACAGAGACGGGACGATCAGCATAAGCACTGATGAGGTAACCACCCTTGCCGAGATAAACACGATAACCAAAGTATTTGCCGAAGCCCTTAATGTCAAGCCGATTCTGGCCGATGACTTCTGCAACTGCATTTGCATAGATGAGAAGTTCAGGCGCAAGTCTGAGTTTCTTAAGGCGGGTACATTTAACATGTATCACAGCGAGACCGAAATGATGCGATACATCAAGATGCTCGAACGCAAGGATATAAGCCTGACTCACAGTATGATATCCCTTGGTTCCTGCACGATGAAACTCAACCCTGCCGCTGCGATGTTTGCCATGAGCTGGCCTGAGTTCGGCAGTATTCATCCATTCGTTCCTGCAGATCAGGCTGCGGGTTATTATAAGCTGATGGAAGAGCTGGGTGAGGTACTGAAGGTGGTGACAGGATTTGAGGCTGTTTCTTTCCAGCCAAATTCGGGAGCCGCAGGTGAGTATGCAGGACTGATGGTAATAAGGCAGTACCATATGAGCAGGGGAGAGGGCCACAGAAACGTTTCGCTGATTCCTTCGTCGGCCCATGGTACCAATCCTGCCAGCGCCGTAATGGCCGGAATGGATGTTGTTGTGGTTGACTGCGATGAAAAGGGGAACATCAACATTGACGATCTGCGTGCAAAGGCTGTTCAGCATCGTGACAACCTGAGCTCATTCATGATTACGTATCCGTCGACACACGGGGTGTTTGAGTCGGAGGTGATGGAGATGATCTCAATAATACATGAGAATGGTGGCCAGGTTTATATGGATGGAGCCAACATGAATGCCCAGGTAGGACTTACCAGTCCGGGCCGAATAGGGGCGGATGTGTGTCACCTGAACCTGCACAAGACTTTTGCCATACCTCACGGTGGCGGCGGGCCAGGCATGGGACCAATTCTCGTGGCAGCTCATCTGGCTGAGTTTCTGCCTTCGCACCCCATTGTGAATACAGGAGGCACCCATGGTACTACAGCAGTAGCCGGCGCCCCGTTTGGCAGTGCTCATGTTCTGACCATAAGCCATGCCTATGTGATGATGCTTGGAGAATATGGTTTGAGAAAGTCTACCGAGGTAGCAATACTGAATGCCAACTACCTGGCAACCAAGCTGAAGGATTACTACAAGATACTTTATACCGGTTCAAACGGAATGGTGGCCCACGAGATGATACTCGAATGCCGTAATTTCAAGACAGAAGCAGGTATTACCGAGACAGATATTGCAAAGAGGCTGATGGACTACGGGTTTCATGCACCGACCCTTTCATTTCCGGTGGCCGGAACGCTGATGGTTGAACCGACCGAGTCGGAACCGCTGAGAGAGCTTGATAAGTTCGTCGACGCTATGGTTTCAATTTGGAAGGAGATTCAGGAGATTAAGGAAGGCAAGGCTGACAGGGAAGACAATGTGCTTCACAACGCTCCCCACACTGCTGCCAGTGTTGTTTCAGACGGATGGAACCACAAGTATCCCAGGGAAAAGGCAGCCTATCCTGTCAAATGGGTAGTCGAGAATAAGTTCTGGCCGGCGGTCGGTCGTGTCGATAACGGATACGGGGACAGAAACCTGGTTTGCACCTGCGCACCTGTGGATTCGTACAGGATGGAGACACTCAAGTTTTAGTCAAAGATTACAAGCTTAAGATAGAGAGAGGCCGGGCTGTATTGAGCCCGGCTTTATTTTTCAGGCGAACAGATCTTCAATTACCATTGAGTACAGTTCTCCCGGAGCAATGCCATGAGCTTCAGCCTGTTTAGGTATGAGGCTTCCGGAGGTCATCCCTGAGATGGTATTTACTTCGAGGAAGTAGGGTATCTCATCAACCACGATGAAGTCTATCCTTACAATTCCCCTGCATCCGAGATAATCATAGATTTCGGATGCTGTTTTTCTGATTCTCTGAGATGTCTGTTCGCTGAAATTGGCCGGGGTAATCCTTTCTGATAGTCCGGGG
>CAYUOS010000202.1:0-4258 GCA_964446435.1 uncultured Rikenellaceae bacterium
ATGTAATTATTAAAGCAAGTATTATACCATCAGCTATCCATATTTTGACACGAGGCCATGATTTGCCGGATATGTAACGGGAAGGAATGGACAAAGCCCCTGCAATAATTGTGGCTATATAGACCAATTGCAGAAAGTCTTTTACGGCCGCTGATTGGTCAAATCCAAAATCAAACAGCACGAGCAACATTGAAAGAGAGCTCAGCCAGAATGGTGTTACCGAAAGGCCTTTATAGATGGTTTTTTCCCTGTTTTTCCCGAGAAGCCCTGACATCCTATCCCTCAACTTATCTTTAACTGAGCGCATTTCTCCGTTCCGTCTCCAGTTAATCTTAAAGAGTGCAAAAGATAGTAATTTCCCCGGAGGTCACCAAAAGTGGCCCGGGCCGGTAAGCCTCCTCCACAATGATGTCTCCACCCCTAACCATCTTGTGCCATTTGCGGCATTCTGTGATACCCTTTCCCTGTTTTTATTTCCTAACTTTACAAATTCATAGATTACACATTCAAAAGAAATTCTGAAATGAAATATACAAAGCTGGGTAAGAACGGACCGGAGATATCGACGGTGGGGTTTGGTGCCTGGGGCATCAGCGGGCGCGACTGGGGTGTGACTGATGACAATGAATCGAAGAGGGCGCTGCATGCTGCGCTGGATGAGGGGGTGACCTTTATCGATACGGCTGATGTTTATGGCTTCGGGCATTCGGAAGAGCTTATCAGGCAGGTACTTGAGGAGAGGAGTGACACTGAGCGGGTGGTGGTAGCCACGAAGGCCGGGAACAATTTTTATCCGTTTATCGGACAGGAGCACAAGGTGACTCCGGGTAATAATGACTATTCGTTTAAGCATTTGGTTTTTGCTGCCGAGCAGAGCCTGCGGCGCCTGAATGTTGAGTCGCTTGACATCCTGCAGTTGCATAGTCCGGAGCTTGAATTACTGGAGAGGGATGATCCGTGGCTGGCACTGGAGCGGTTGAAGCGCGACGGCAAGATAAAGCATGCCGGGTGGAGTGTTATCTCGTTCGGGGAGAAGGCACAGGCACATATCCTTGAGAGGCATCATGGACTGATAGATGTTATACAGGTGAGATATAACCTTCTGGAGAGGCAGGCCGAGGAGGTGTTGCTGCCGATGGCCCTGAAGTATGGTACCGGTGTGATAGTTCGTATTCCCCTGCTGTTCGGGTTGCTGGCTGGGAAGTTTCCTGTGGGCAGCACCTTTGGGGAGAATGACCACCGGCGTTCGAACCTGTCTCCGGAAAGGCTGGCTGATTATCATGAGAGGCTGGCTAAATGGAAGCCTCTGTTTGATAAGTATCCTGACTACACCATGGCGCAGCTGAGCCTGCGGTTCTGCATTTCGCATCCTGCATGCCACGTGGTGATACCCGGAGGCAAGACCCAGGAGCAGGTACGTGAGAATGTGGTGGCGTCAGATATGGATTTTATCGGATTTGAAGAGTATCAACGGGGGCAACAGTAGCTTTTGTTTATGCTGCCGCCGGCTTCATGCAAAAAGCAACAAAGACTACTGCACCGTTATCGCTATTCCTAATCTGTACGGACTCATTATATGATTGCCCACGCTCCAGTCGGCAATACCGAAAAGATTAGTATAGCTGGCCTCTACCACAGGTGATGTAAGGTCGCCGAAGAGAGTGATTCTCGCGATATCACCCAGAAGCAGATCGACGCCCACTTGATATGTCATGCCAAACATGCCCTTTGAGAACTCGCCATAGGAGCCATCGCGTTCTGCAGTTAGGAAGTTTGCGTTTACGGTAAAAGCTCCAGGAGCGATTCCAGCCCAGAGGCGTAATTTCTCAGTCGGATAGACATATCTGAGGGCTGCTCTTATGGAGACAACATCGTGAAAGTATTTTACATCGGCGGGAAATACACCCGTCTCATGAGAGCCGGTTTCAACATATACCCAGCCACCGCTTGAAACTTCTCCATTAAAGGCGACATCAGCACTCTTTCTGCCAACTTCTCCCAGTAGACCGATCTCGAAATTCTTTGATACCGGGTAAAGAAGCCCAAAACCGAAGAAGTATCCACCAGCCATCACGGCATCGCCGCTTGATTCAACAGTTGCTGAGACAGGATTACAGGGCAGTGACATCCATGAGGGAGTCTGCAGACCGCCTGTTGCCATGAAAAATGTTTTCTTTTTTACGGTCGCTTCGCCCGAAGCAGATGAGGAAGTTTCTGCTGTCTGACCGTACAAGGCAGAATATCCCAGTATAAGGGAAAGGGCAATAATGAATGCGTTTTTCATCACCAATCTGATTAAAAGTTAATACTAATTATGTTTTATTATGTGGAGATTTCCCCGATATCTCTCTCATAGTATCCAAATGGCCACTATATCTATTATATCTATGGTAGGTCAAAATAAGTAATATTTATTCTTTATGGTTCTGATGTCCAGACAATCGTTATCAACAACGCTTATGGCAGTTTTGAACAACTCTGAATTTCTGTTTTGGGAAAAAGATATTCGTTGAACGTTGAAATTATATACCTGCACTATAGAAATTCAAGGATCATGACTGCAATCTCAGATCAGAAACAGAAGTTTCTGTTTGCGAATAACTACGTTTTATGTAGTAGTTTGCTATTTCATTCCGAATCTATCCGCAATATCTAAACCGAAAGCAATAGAATTTACCTCTTCTTTGTTACAACGAATGGTATAAATTACCCTCTTTTAGTTACACGGAAAGCGCAGATTACCCTCTTTTTGTTACAAAGAATGGCGGAAATTACCCCCATTTTGTTACAAGATTATTGAAATATTACCCCCATTATGTTACAAAGAATGGTTGAAATTACCTCCTTTTTGTTACAAAATTGTTTATTAATTGGTCCATTTTTATTACAAAATAGTTTATCTTTGTATTAAAATTCAGACAATTATGGATTTAATAAGGACGGCTTACAGTGTGCTTCAGAAATGGAAGGACTCTTCCAATAGAAAACCACTGCTTATAAGAGGTGCAAGGCAGGTTGGTAAAACTACCCTGGTAAGGCAATTTTCCAGAGAGTTTGATCACTATCTTGAGCTCAATCTTGAGAAGGAGAGGGAAAAAGCTTTGTTTGAACTGGCAGATATCAACAGTATCCTTAATGCTGCATATCTCTTAAAGGGAGTAACTATTGGTAAGGGCTCTCTTTTGTTGTTTATTGATGAGATTCAGGAATCGCCGGAGGCGATTGCCATGTTGCGTTATTTTTATGAGGAGCGGCCTGATATTTATCTGATTTCAGCCGGCTCGCTGCTTGAGTTTTCCTTAAAGTCGGTCGCAAGCTTTCCTGTTGGAAGGATTTCGTACCTGTACCTCTCTCCACTGAATTTTGAGGAATACCTTTTAGCCCTTAAAAATGAACCTTCAGTTAAAGCGATTAATACTGTTCCTGTTCCGGAATATGCACACACAACCTTGCTGGACCTCTTTCATGAGTATGCACTTGTCGGAGGTATGCCTGAGGTAGTAGCAGGTTTTGCTGAGCACAGGAATATAAGCCTGGTAATACCGGCTTACAAGGAGCTTTGGCGGGCTTACAAGGATGATTTTGAGAAATATGCACGAAATGAGTCCGAAAGAATGATACTGCGTCACATTATAGATTCTGCACCAGGCGAAACAGACAGGATTAAGTTTGAAGGTTTCGGACAATCCAATTATCGTTCGAGAGAGGTTGGAGAAGCTTTAAGAGCCCTTGATCTGGCAAACATAGTAAGATTGATATACCCTACCAAAGCTATAAGGCCACCAATTGTTCCGGACAAAAAGAAGCGGCCAAGGCTGCAGTTCCTTGATACCGGCCTTTTAAACAATGCCCTTTCAATACAGGGTGATATCATGCGGATTGATGATATCAATGATCTTCACCGGGGTAAAATTGCACTTCATCTGGTCACACAGCAGCTAATCTCAATTGAAAGCGGTGACAGATACCAGCCTCATTTTTGGGTTAGGGAAGAGAACGGAACCAGTTCAGAAGTTGATTTGGTATATCAACGCGGAAAATATGTTGTTCCGATAGAGATTAAATCAGGTAAACTGGGTAAGCTCAGATCGCTGCACCAGTTTATTGAACGGGCTGATCATCCATATGCCATACGTATGCATGCCGGGCAATTCAAAGTAGAAAGAGTTGAAACACCCGGTGGTGTGCCTTATATTCTGATGAACATGCCGTACTATCTCGCGACAAAAATACCTGAATACGTAGATGATCTTATAGA
>CAYUOS010000203.1:0-4216 GCA_964446435.1 uncultured Rikenellaceae bacterium
ACTCACGAAAAAGGAAAACCCATAGGAGCCCTCTGCATCTCCCCTATCATGATCGCAGCACTTATTCCGGGAGCAGAGGTAACCCTCGGCAGCGACAAGCAGTATGATGGAGAGGTGGCAAAACTGGGAGGCAGGAACAAAACCACAGGCAACAGGCAACTGGTGGTTGACATGAAGAACAGAATAGTCTCAACCCCATGCTATATGAACGATGCCAGAATATCAGATATAGCCGACGGTGCAGAGCTGCTTGTAAAAGAGATAATTAAACTTGCTAGCAAATCGTAAATCGCAAATCTGAAATCTGAACCGAGCGCAGCGAGCTCACGACCGAAGGGAGTAAATCTGAAATCATCAGAGTCTCCCCAACTCTATCTCCTGGATTATCCTCTCTATAAGATAATCCTCCCCCTCCGGGTCATATTTCGACTTGAGGTTAGTCCCGAATATTCTTGCTATACCCTGCCAGAAGGTAGCAGTAATCACGCTTCGATACTCTCTTATAAGGTCATATGATGAGTTGCTCGTCTCCCTGTCGATAAGCTTGATCAGGATTCTGCCCTGGGTGATTGTCATCCTTCGCATATCATCCTCGAATTCACTTAACAGGTCTTTTTCAATCTGCTTCAGGTACTCCTTTCTCTTCTTGTCATCGGGCAGCAGCTCCAGCTGACGGTTTACCTCCCAATACCTTGTTCTTACAATCACACTATAGGGATATACTCTCTTGACGTTATAAACAAGCCTCTCATAACGCCATGCCTGAAACCTCTCCCCGAGTGTCCGCCGCCCAACCACAACCACATCCTCGAGCTCAATCTCAGGTAGTCGCTCACCATCCCTCTCTATTATTTGCAGAAGATGGTACCTTCCGATTGTGTCACGCTTTATCCAGTTAGTGTCCTGACCTTCAGCCAGAACAACAAACCCTAAAAGGAACAATATGACTGAGACCCATCTCACACCACAAATTTACTCATTAAATGATTAACAACCCTTAAAACATGATACCTGATACCTTTTACCTCACATCTCACTACCCAGCCAAAAACGTGCCACTCTGCAAGATGTTGCAGAATCTGTTGAAAATACAGCTCATTACGATTACATTTGCAGCAATCCGTAACGAAACCAGCCTGGATGAAACTGACGCCGGACGAAATTGTCAGCAATGAGCGGTACAGACTGATTTCCAGCCTCGAATACAAAGAGGTGGCTGAGTTCGTTTTCTCTCATATGAAAACCAGGAATCCGGTAATCATTCTTTTCTGGTCGCTCTCATTGGCTGCACTGATCTGGACAGTCGCGCTAAGAATAGCCATATCGGCTGAATTGACTGTTGTGAAACTCCTCCCATGGTCGCTGGCAGGGCTGATACTTCTACCCCTCATTCTTATACCGGTTCATGAAGCGCTGCACATTGTGGTATTCTGGTTACTGGGAGGAAAGGATATCAGGATCGGTGCTGACATAAGAAACTTTGTGGTTTATGTTACCGCCCACAGACACGTGGTTGGTCCCCGGTCTTTCCTTACTATAGCATTCTTTCCGTTTGTAATGATAACTGCGGCTCATCTCTATTCCATTTCAGTTGCAGAGGTGCATTGGCAGTGGTCTCTGTCACTGTCGCTGCTTGCCCACACCACAATGTGTGCAGGTGGTTTTTCCATGGGTGCCTTCTATTACTCCAACAGGGATAAAAGAATTCTTACATGGGACGATGCCGATAAGAGAATTGCATATTTTTACGACGACTCCGGCGACAACTTCAAAGGAACTGAAGATAGCCGATTTATGGATAATAAATGACTGTAATAGAGATAATAACTAAAACATATAACAGATGAGTAACCTTTCAACCGTCCTTAGAAAATTTCCGAAAGTATTCTGGATCACCAACGTTATGGAGCTCTTTGAAAGATGGGCCTGGTATGGATTCTATAATGCGTTTGCGCTCTACCTAACACTTTCAAAGGATACAGGCGCTCTGGGGTTCACCCAGGTGCAAAAAGGTGTCATTATGGGAACCGGTACAATGCTGCTTTACTTCCTGCCCCTGATAACCGGAGCCATCGCCGACCGGGTAGGTTTCAAGAAGATGCTGATTCTCTCATTCACAATGTATGTGGCAGGCTATTTCATGGTCGGCTACTTCGACACCTTCGAACTCGTCTTTGCATCATACATATTCCTGGCAGTGGCAGGGGCCCTCTTTAAACCCGTTATTACCGGAATGATTGCAAAAACCACCGACGAAGAAACGTCTTCAGTAGGCTTCGGTATATTCTATATGGTTGTTAATATCGGCGGATTCATCGGGCCCTTTATCGCAGGCTTTCTCTATAAGATCAACTGGAATTATATATTCCTTATGTCGATGATTACCATTGCAATAAACTACATCTTCATCTTCTTCTTTTTCAAGGAACCGGGCCGTGTGCCATCATCGGAAAAGCTTCTGCAAAGCCTTGGAACCGCATTCAGAAACATCTGGGTAACCCTCTCAGACTTCAAATATGTGTTGTTCCTCCTTATAATGTCGGTTTTCTGGACTGCCTTCAACCAGCTTTACTATTCATTCCCCATTTTCCTTGATCATTGGGTTGACCTCGACAAACTCTCTCTGATGCTCGGATTTAAAGAAGGTACGATAACCGCCGTTACCGTGATGAGCATGAACGCCTTCTTCATAATTGTCCTGCAACTCTACGTCTCATCACAGAGCATGAAACTTAAACCTCTTACGAGCATAATGACAGGAACAGTGATTCTGGCCGTTGGCCTTGTCATAATGTTCCTGACAAGGAATCCCTACATTGTACTGGCAGGGGTACTGGTATTTGCTATCGGTGAAATGGCCTCCTCTCCAAAATACACCGAGTATATTGGCAGAATAGCCCCCGCAGACAAAAAGGGACTCTACATGGGGTCATCATTTCTTCCCTTCGCTGTTGGTCACTACGCCGCCGGATACGTCTCAGGAAAACCCTACGAGTTAATTGCCGATAAATTTCACCTTCTGCAGCGGGCAATTGCCGAGAGAGGTTTCTCAGTACCAGAACTTTCAGACACCTTCACCCAAACCCAACTATACGAAAAAGCACAGGAGCTATTCGGCATGGATGCCGGCGAACTGAAAATCTACCTCTGGAACACCTACAATCCCCAGAATATCTGGATGCTCTTCGGCGGCCTCGCTCTCTTGGCTGCAATACTAATTTATCTCTATGACAAACTTGTAATCAGAAAATAGTAGTATCATGAAAAAAGTTATCTTCTTTTTAGCGATTGTAGTTTCTCTGCCAGGTGTCGCACAGAGACGTACCTACAACCTCCCGCAACTCGACGGCCGGGTAACACTTACCTGCGACTTTCATACACATACCGTTTTCTCAGATGGAAATGTGTGGCCAACGGTAAGGGTCAATGAAGCATGGCGCGATGGCCTCGATGTGCTTTCCATTACAGACCATATCGAGTACCTGCCTCACAAGGACTATATCCCGACAGACTACAATGCAGCCTGGAAGATAGCGCGCAATTACGCAGCCGAGAGAAACATCATACTCGTTAACGGGACCGAAATCACACGCAGCATGCCTCCCGGGCACTTCAATGCACTTTTCATAACTGACGCCTCAAAGCTGGCCAGGGAGGACTTCCTTGAAGCCATCGAGGAAGCGATAAAGCAGGGTGCATTCATTCACTGGAACCACCCAGGATGGAGAAATCAGGAGCCCGATGGCATACCAAAACTCTACGACCTGCATAAGACTATGCTTCAGAAGGGATGGATGCACGGCATCGAGTTCTTCAACAGTACCGAGTATTACCCGCTCGTGCTCGAGTTCTGCAAGCAATACAACCTGGCCGTTATCGCCAACAGCGATGTCCATGGTATGATAAGCGAGGACTACTTCATGGATAAACCCGGGGCCATCAGGCCTATGACCCTCGTATTCGCAAAAGAGCGTTCACATGACAGCCTGAAGGAGGCAATGTTCAAGGGCGAAACACTTGCATGGTTCAATGATATAATAGCCGGCAGGGAACCCCTTGTACGGCAGTTCTTCAACAAGAGCATTACCGTTTCAAAGCCGTTTCATGATACAGAGAAGAATCTCTATTTCGAGATAACAAACCATACAGATATTTCATGGCAACTTGTTAACGGCCCACAGGGAGCACCAGCGTCAATAAACCTGCCTGCCAACTC
>CAYUOS010000204.1:0-4014 GCA_964446435.1 uncultured Rikenellaceae bacterium
TTAAAGAGTTGGGCTTAGGAAGTTATTGTTTCAGGAAGTCGCTGTGGGTTTTCCATTTCGGTGGAGCCTCATGCAATAACTGCGATATAGAGATCCTCGACTGTCTTACCCCCAGGTACGACATTGAAAGATTCGGGATGCAGCTTGTGGGAACCATCAGGCACGCGGATGTACTGCTGGTATCAGGTTCAATTAACAGGAAGTGCCATGACCGGTTGCTGGAACTGTACCAACAGGCGCCAAAACCCCTGCTGGTGGTTGCGTTCGGAGCATGCGGATGTACCGGTGGAATTTTCGCCGAGGGCAATACGTTTGCCGGACCGGTTGACAAGATAATACCTGTAGATGCCTATATCCCGGGTTGTCCGCCAAAACCCGAGGCAATACTTGCCGGAATTGTGAAACTGTTAAATAAATAGTGTGCGATGGCAGCTATCAACTATGAAATATTACCGGAGATACTAAAGCTGAACTTCAACAGCGACATCCTCAGGCTGGTGGTTCTGCAGAGAAGAAGACTCGTGGTGCATATACGGAAGGAGGCTCTTCTGGAAATAGCTAACTATTTCCTCGATGAGCTGAAATACAGGTTCATCATCGCATCCGGTATGGTTGCCGACAGCGGTTACGATGTCCTGTACCATTTCAGTGATGACAGGCAGGGATGGGTTATCAGCCTGAAGGTTAACCTTGACAGGAAAAAGCCTGAGGTGGAGTCGCTGGCGAACCTGATCAGTGCAGCAAACTGGATTGAGAGGGAGATACATGAACTGTTCGGAATTAAGTTCATCAATCACCCCGGGCTTACCAAGCTTATCTCAGAGGGTAACTGGAAGGAGGATGAGCATCCCTATGCCCGGCCGGCACGTGATAACATTAAAACTGTAAAGAAATGAGCACCAGAACGGTAATACCCATCGGGCCATATCATCCCCTTCAGGAGGAACCGGAACTCTTCAAGCTCTACTGCGAGGGCGAGATAGTCAGGGATATAGAGTGGGAGACCGGTTACAATCACCGGGGCATAGAGAAGATAAACGAATCAAAGACCTTCGATCAGGTATTCTTTGTAGTTGAAAGGATCTGTGGCATCTGCTCAACATCTCATCCCTTTGCCTATGCAAATGCCATGGAGGAACTGGCCAGAATCACTGTTCCTGACAGGGCAAACTACATACGGAGCATCATAGGCGAACTTGAGCGTATTCACAGTCACCTGCTATGGGTAGGACTTGCAGGGCATTTTCTCGGATACAACACCGTTTTCATGTGGGCCTGGAAGTATCGTGAGATGGTTCTCGACATCTTCGAGAAGATAACCGGCAACAGGAATAATTATGCCATGTTCAAGATAGGTGGCGTAAGGCGCGACATTCCCAATGTCCATATCAGTGACATCAGGAAGATGCTTGACAAGGTGAAGCCCAAGGTTGACCTTCTCACCGGTGCGGTAATGGATGATCCCGTTATTCATGCCAGAACGAAGGGTGTCGGCATACTTACAAAGGAGGATATTATAGACTACGCAGCCGTTGGTCCGACAGCCAGGGCTTCGGGAGTACCAATAGACATAAGGCGTGACGATCCGTATGCAGCCTATCCACTTGTTGACTGGAAAGTAATAACCGCTGAGGGTTGTGATGTTTTTGCGAAGGCTGAGGTAAGACTCCTGGAGATGTATGAGTCGATATCGATAATCGAACAGTGCCTGGAAAAGATGGCCCGTACACCTGAAGGCGACATCTGCAACGAGGCAAAAGAGATTCCCGAAGGCTGCAGCTTCGGTCGTGCCGAGGCACCAAGGGGAGAGGTGTTTCACTTCATAAAGAGTGATGGCTCCAATTCACCGGTACGCCACAAGGTGCGTGCCCCGAGTTATGTCAATATAGCCACCTTCAAGAAGTCATGCGTTGGCCAGACTGTTGCCGATGCCACCATAATACTGGCCGCAGTTGACCCCTGCTATTGCTGTACCGAGAGGATGGCTTTTGCCTATGATTGTTTCAGCGGCAAGCAGATAATGAACGGACTCGAACTGATTCGTATTTCGCAGCAGAAAACCAACGAACTGAAAATGAAGCTATAAACCAGAGGCTATGGATGAACTGTTATATATAATCTGGATACCGCTGGCGGCAGGACTGTTGCTGGCGCTTGTCCCCGGGTCGCTGAGAAGGTTAACAGGAGTGATTACCTGCCTTGTTACGGCCCTGTCGTTTGCCTTTGCCATTGTGCTCTTTGCAGGAAAAGGGCTGTCGGGTCATCTGGCTTTCAGCCTGGTACCTGAACTGGCAGCCAGGTTCCCTGTCGCAGACTGGTTTGCCGGGCGGTTCGGAGGACTCTATGTCGATGAACTGGCAAGACTGCTGATTATGCTGATAACCTTCTTCAGCTTTATCATCTCGGTATATTCACTTAAATATGCCGGTGGTACGCACAGGATAAAAGGATACTATTCCTATATCCTTCTCACAATGGTCTTCTCATCACTGGCGGTGATATCAGATCATCTGCTCTATTTCATTTTCTGTTGGGGAGTTCTCGGCATTACCTTGTACAAGCTTATCAAGGGATCAGATGAAGAAGGGGCTGCTGCCGCCAAAAAGACACTTATCATAGTAGGGGCATCAGACACAATTATGCTTCTGGGGATCGCCATCGTGCACAAGATGGTTGGTTCCTTCAATATCACCGGGGCAGGGATTTCAACAGCGAGCACCCTTGGTGCCGTTGCCTTCTTTTCTCTTCTCATTGGCAGCTTCACCAAGGCGGGGGCCGTTCCGTTCCATACATGGGTACCCGATTTTGCCAAAAAGGCACCGGCATCATCAACGGCGCTGCTGCCGGCTTCACTTGACAAGCTGCTGGGGATCTACTTTATGTACCGCATCTGTACCGAACTGTTCGTGCCCGGCGAATGGATCACACTGCTGCTTGTACTGGCTGGTGTCAGCACAATAATAATAGGAGTTATGATGGCACTGGTGCAGCACAACATGAAGCAACTGCTGGGGTATCATGCCGTTTCGCAGGTTGGATATATGGTGCTGGGCATCGGACTCGGCTCACCGCTGGGCATTGCAGGAGGACTGTTTCATATGGTGAATCACACAATGTATAAATCAGGTCTCTTCCTGGTGGCAGGGAATGTGGAGAACAGGTTCGGAACCGATCAGATTGAGCATCTGGGGGGCTCCGCACGCTATATGCCCGTTACCTTTATGGCGGCGGTGATATTCGCGCTATCGATTTCAGGGGTTCCGCCCCTTAACGGATTTGCCTCTAAGTGGCTTATATACCAGGGGGTGATCGATTTCGGAGAGGGTGCCGGAATTGCCAACAGGCTGTGGCCGCTCTGGCTGGGCCTTGCCGTTCTCGGCTCAGCCCTTACCCTTGCCAGCTTCATCAAATTCCTCTCCGGTGTCTTTCTTGGCAGAACAGCAAGGCCTGCAGGTGCAGGTGTTGCATCAACCGGAATGCTGATTCCGGTATCTGTTCTGGCACTGATTTGCGTTGTAACCGGTGTGCTGGCAACGCCCTGGGTTATTCCGAAGATAATCAGTCCGCTCGTACCCGGACTTGAATATTCAGGAATCTGGCAGTCGGGAACGGTATCACTTATGGTTCTGCTATCAATCGTAATCGGAGTGCTGATTTACCTTGCAGCCAATATTAAGAAATTCCGCACTGAAGACAGCTTCATCGGAGGTGAACGCGATCAGAACATTACAAAGGTGAGCGTTCTCGATTTCTACAAGACCATAAGCCAGGCACGAATCCTAAGGACCCTATATGAGGCTGCGGGCAAACGCTGGTTTGATATCTATGATCTGGGAAAGGGTATAGTCCTTTATTTCAGCAATCTGGCCGGCAAGGCTCATACTGGGATTCTGCCATTCTATATAGCCTGGCTGGTGTCAGGACTGGTGATACTGCTGATATTAATGATCATTTAAGCAAAGTATGATATGGAGACAAAACTCATAATAGTATTGGTGCTGATGATAGCCGGGG
>CAYUOS010000205.1:0-3990 GCA_964446435.1 uncultured Rikenellaceae bacterium
TTGGTATAACCTTCAGCCTTAAAAGCAGGAACATAGTCTGCGTAGAAAAAATCCCTGGAACTACTGATTCTCGTGTAGCCCGCCTGCGTCTTCCTGAAGTTTATCTGCGGGTTCTCCTCAAGCAGCAATTCTGCCCGCACTACCGGGATCCGATCCTGAAACTTATAAGAAACAGGCAAAAGAAACCTCCTGTACTCTATCTCTATTACAGACCCCTCACTCACGTTCGGCATTGCAATACGGTAGAACCAATTACCCGAGGATACCTGTTGCCTGAAGATTGATCCTTTCCCCAGCTTATCCTCAACTATTTTCCCATTTACCAGATTCAGGGTTCTTCCTCGTACAAATGAGTTCTCATCAGCATTAAAGGTAAATTCAGCCAGGTTTGTGCCCTCCTTCTTCAAAATCTTAATTCTTCTGAAAAAAGTAAACTCCAGGGTGTTGGCATTAAGGTATCCGCTCTGGTACAGAACAACAGCAGGAGCCGTGGTATCACCATCGAAATGAGTCATTTCAAGTTCCTGCTTCGTCGCCTTGCCGTAGGATGAGGTTAATTTCTGGGCACCGACAGCTACCGGTACTGCTGTCAGCAAAATAAAAACAAAAGCTCTTATCATCAGACTCAGGGTTAGGTTAAAGAATGGGTTGTATTGGCACCCAATTTAGAAAATATATCTTGTTTATCCAAGTATAATCATAATGATCTGCATATAAACCGCAATACAATACCCTACACCTGCGCTTTTTATTCATCGAAAAGAAAAACCTCCTCTATCGCAACCCCGAATACCACTGCAATATCCCTGGCCAGCTTCAATGAGGGATTATACCGGTTCTTCTCAAGAAACACTATCGTCTCCCTCCGAACATTAACCCTGCGAGCCAGATCCTCCTGTGTCATATTTTGACGTGCCCGCAACTCCTTTATCCTGTTATTCATTTCTTATCCCCCTCAAATAGATTATCAGCCAGCTTATGGCAAATATTATTGCCATGCCCAGTATACCCGTGCCAATAAGTACCTCCGTATCCATATCAACCCGGTCATTGATATAGATGACAAATACCCAGAGGTACAAGGATATAAAGTATGAGATAGAAGATGCCCTCTGCATGACACGCTTCGACATTTCATCCTCAGCCGGCTCGCCCCTTCGAGCTGAAGTAAACCTCCGCCAGGCAAAAAATAAACCAAAGACAACCAGGATGAATATCACTCCGGTCTGGGTGACCTCCTGACTGCTGATTTCGCCGGGAGTATTTCTAATCCACAAGAATACCGATACCAAAACCAGTACTGAAACCAATAATGCAATGACAGCTCTTTTCATATCCTAATATGTTAGTTAATTCTAACACAAAGTTAGATATATATAACATTAACTTCCAAATCTTTTCACACTTTTCTTTTACCAGCTAAACCATCATAAACAAAATAACCTGATAACATGATAATTACGAGAACATAGAAATTACTTTTAAATGATATCTTTTTCTATATTGCCGCCCAAACCAAACCTTGAAACCATGTTTGACCTCCTTCATCAGATCGATGACATCCGTCTGAATTTCAGCTCAGGCGGGTTGCTCTACATGAATGTTACCCTTGCCTGCATAATGTTTGGTGTCGCACTTGACATCAGGATTGAGCAGTTCCGTAACCTGTGGTATAATCCCAAAGCTGCCTTTCTGGGCATCGGATCGCAGTTCATTCTGCTGCCGGCTCTTACCTTCGGACTGGTAATGATCCTGAATCCGCCACCGTCAGTAGCCATGGGCATGATACTGATCGCTGCCTGCCCCGGGGGAAACATCTCAAACTTCATCTCCTATCTGGCAAAAGCCAATGTAGCCCTTTCGGTCAGTCTGACGGCATTTGCCACACTATCGGCAACATTCCTTACCCCACTGAACTTCGCTATCTGGGGCGGATTGTATGTAAAGTACCAGTCAGCAGCATCAGCGCTTAATATACCAATACGCATTGAGTTTCTTGAAATGGCCAAAATAGTATTCATTCTCCTTGGTATACCTCTCATGGCAGGCATGCTCTTCGCCTGGAAATTCCCGGAAACAACCGCCAGAATCATCAAACCGGCAAAAATTATCTCCATATTTCTCTATATGACGTTCATTGTCGGCGCTCTCGTGGCCAATCTTGAGTATATACCCGGCTATGTCCTGCCCATTGGTATAATCGTATTCTTTCTCAATGCCCAGACTCTTTTCACAGGCTATCTTGTGGGAACCGTGGCCAAGGTATCAAAGCCCGAGCGACGGACCCTGAGCATAGAGACCGGTATCCAGAATTCAGGTCTTGCCCTGGTACTGGTCTTTACCCTCTTCAGCGCTAACGGAGGCATGGCATTTATGGCAGCCTGGTGGGGAATTTGGCAGATGGTCACCGGCATAGGCCTGGCATTAATTCTGGCAAGAATTCCAATGTTCAGCCTTAAGCCATCGCTTGTGACTGCTGACTGAAAGGAGTCTTCAACCTTAACATTTAAAGGCCATCTCCCTTTGTCAGATCAGAACAGCAATCTGGCCTGTTGAGAAAGGGTTGTATTGCTTTTTTTCTATTTTTGGCAAAAAACTTATCGCATGAAGAAATACCTGCTCTATTCAATCATCACCGTTATTATTGCCGTCAATGCTTGTACACCACGTTCCGGAGAAGAATCCGGCAAAACAGTATCAGCAACCCTTTATGAGGCAACCAGTCATGAATATCTCCTGGAAGTAGCCAGCCTGAAGAGAGAGAAAGATTATACCATACCCTCCTTCACAAGGCTCAGAATGGCGGTTGTTGCAGCTGAAAAAGACAGCTCAAAAACTGCGCAGCTCGCTGATGCCCTCAATAATCTTGTTCCTGCAGGCATGCCTTTCAGCATTACAATCAATATCAACGGAGACCCTTCCTCTGCGATGGGATTCAACTGGTTTACCGACTCGGGATATATGACCCAACAGGTGGAGATAGTTAAGGGTGCGGCTGACAACAGCAGTAAGTTCCGCAAACCTTTTCGTAAAATAAGAGCACTATCTGACCCGGTTGATACAATACCTTACTGGGTTAGAGGCAACAACCTTGAGGTGCTGGCCGGAATACCTCCGGGAACAAGGAAGAGCTATTCCTCCCATAAGGCAACTGTAACAGGACTAAAGCCGGGCAGAGTATATTCCTACAGGGTGGGCAATGAAAATAACTGGAGCACAACAGGCACTTTCAGGACTGCACCCGGAAAGACAAAGGAATTCACCTTCATCTATTCCACAGATTCGCAGGCCACGACCGTCGAGGACTTCGATATATCGCAAACCACAACCCATACTGCATTCAGAGCATATCCCGACGTTAACTTCTGGCTTTGCAGCGGAGACCTCGTAAATGCAGCAGGGGCCAACAATTCCCAGTGGGAATGGGATATGTTCTTTGACACGCAGCAAGACCTTTTTCTCAATATGCCATTTGTCCCGGTGCTTGGAAATCATGACAGGTCACTCAACAGAAACTTCACCCGGCATTTCAATACCCGGGAAGTAGCATTCGACAAGGAGATGTCAACCTCACCGGGTAGTGTCTATTCATTTGTCTACGGCAACGCGCTTTTTCTGGCGCTCAGTTTCGAGGACTACAGGCGTGAGGGATATCTCGAAGCACTCGCAAAATGGATGCGTGACGAGGTCGAAAGACATCCCGGGGTAAGATGGAGAATCGCCTTCTTTCACAAGAACATCTATACAGGGGCGGCTCATCAGACAGACGCTGACGGTATAATCGTCCGCAACCGCTTCGCACCTCTCTTTGACAGCCTCAGAATAGATATCGCCCTTCAGGGCCATGATCATGTTTACCAGGTAATCGGACCGGTGAGGGACAAGAAACCCGTTCCGGGCTCAGTGACCGGGGTTATTGATGCACCATTCCACAGTCGTGAGAATGTTAGCGGAAAAATGAACGGTATCTTGGATGTCTCTGAGGGGACC
>CAYUOS010000206.1:0-3832 GCA_964446435.1 uncultured Rikenellaceae bacterium
GGAAAACCAAAGATATGAAAATGTTTTAAAGAAAATATGATTATTGGCGTCGGTTGGGTCTGATTATCGTTTATATCATGTGTTTTCGACCGACATGACCAATGGAATTATACGTATCCATGAAATGGCCATTTACGGTAGATTTTAGTTCGACCGCCTATTTCATGCCATCAGATTTCGCTCACAGCTTCAGATAAACGTTAAAAGCTGTTAAATGTTTAATTTTCACTTACTACGCGAGGCAGCCTAACGCGAAAACTTTTTAAATTGCCTGCCTGATTACCAAACTAACATACCTATGAACAAGAACGAATTTTGGAAGAGGGTACGGACAGTATTGCTGACTACCCTGATTATCTCATTTGTCGTACCTGCAAGAATAGAGGCACAGCAGGTTGGCAATGAAATTCTTGGCGCGGCAACTTATCGTGCTATCGGTCCGAGCCGTATCAGCGGCCGTTTCGTCGATTACGCAGTTTACGAGAAGAATCCTGCTGTCTTCTATGCCGCAATGGCTACCGGTGGACTATGGAAGACCGTAAACCATGGCCAGAGTTTCGAACCGGTATTTGATAACCAGAGCGTAATATGCATTGGTGCCATCGCAATCGACCCCAACAATCCTGATGTGGTCTGGGTTGGAACCGGGGAATCAAATAACAGCCGCACTTCATACTACGGCGATGGTGTCTACAAATCGGTCGATGGCGGAAAGACCTGGCAGAATATGGGGCTTCGGAACAGCCAGCACATAGGCCGGATAGTCGTTCACCCCAGGAACCCCAACATAGTGTGGGTGGCATCACTGGGACCGCTTTATTCAGACAATGATGAAAGGGGAGTATACAAAACCACTGATGGCGGAAGGAGCTGGAAGAAGGTGCTTTCGGTACAGAGTCATGGCAAGCATATCGGGGTTGTGGAACTTGTAATAGATCCATCGAATCCTGATATACTTTACGCTGCCTCGTATGACAAGATAAGGACACCCTGGACATTCAACCACGGCGGACCGGGAAGCGGCATTTACAAGACCACGAACGGCGGAAACAGCTGGACAAAGCTTACGAACGGACTTCCCGGCGGCATGCTCGGCAGAATAGGCATCGACGTATCGAGGAGCAATCCCAATATAGTATACGCGAATATCGAGAATGCCAATATTGATGGTGTGACAGATGAGGAGAGGCATCGCCAGTTGCTGATTGGCATTCCCTCTGCACAAAGGGAAAGGGGTGAAGAGGTCTATCGCTCAGACGACAAGGGAAGAACCTGGAGGAAGGTGACGCGAGACGGTGATGTCAGGGGCAGCGGCATTGGATATTACCTGATCGACATACGGGTTAACCCAAAGAACCCCGATCATTTGTATAAACTTTCTGTCAGCATGCATGAATCGAGAGATGGCGGACGCAACTGGACTACCATGAGGGCTATGGGAAGCGACCATCAGGCTATGTGGATCAATCCAGCCAACCCCGATCATATGCTTTTAGGCTACGATCAGGGGATGGGTGTTACCTTTGACGGAGGCACGACATGGGCTCACGTCGATCATCTGCCGGTAGGACAGTTCGTGGCAGTTGGATACGACTTTAATTACCCTTACAACGTATATGGCGGATTGCAGGACAATGGCTCGGTAATGGGGCCGTCAACAAAGCGAAACGGCGGAGCCATAAGGCTGGAAGACTGGAGATCGACCGGCGGAGGCGACGGCATGTACAATGTTGTTGATTTCGAGAACCGATACCTCTATAACGGATCGCAGCATGGTTCGACAACAAGGCGCGACCTGCGCACATGGGAGGCGAAGTCTATCAGGTATCCAAATATGGAAAGGTGGGCATGGAACCATCCCATTGTCGTCAGTCCGCACAATGCAAATGTCGTTTACCATGCCGGTAACAAGGTTATCAGGTCACGGAACAACGGTGAAAGCTGGGAGGAGATATCAGGAGACCTTACGACACAGGATGAAGTTAAGATAAGGGGAATCGGCAATATTCAGTACTGTACCATTGTCACAATGGAGGAGTCGCCTGCGAAGGAGGGTGTGCTATGGGTAGGTACTGATGATGGCAAAGTATGGGTGACCCCCGATGGCGGCCGTACATGGAATGACGTTACCGGAAACATTCCCGGGCATCCCGGATACTGGGTGAGCAGGGTTGAGGCATCAAATGCCAGCGAAGCAACCGCATATGTTACGATCACCGGCTACCGTCACGATGACTTCCGTCCCTGGGTTTACAAGACCACTGACTACGGAAAGACATGGAAATCAATTGTTTCTAACTTGCCTGTAGATGAGTCTCTGTGCGTAATTCGTGAGCATCCGGCCAATCCCGACCTGCTTTTCGTCGGTTCCACCAAAGCAGTATATGTTAGCTTTGACGGAGGTAAGATATGGAACCTCTTCAGAAATAATATGCCCAATAACCCTGTTGAAGACCTTAAGATTCACCCACGTGAAAAGGATCTGATCGCAGGAACCCACGGCCGAAGCATTTTCATTGCAGATATAAGCTATTTCGAGGAGATAAACGGTTCTACCCTGGCGAAGGATTTCCATCTTTTTACGCCACAGACAAGGGTTAAATGGAACACTACACCAACCAATCACAGTGCATATATCAATTATAACGGACCGAGTGAGCCTGTAGCTGCGCATATATACTATTACCTTAAGAATGAGGCGCGTGATGTTAAGATACAGGTGCTTGATGGTGTCAGGATTATCTTTGAGGGCGAGGCTGCAAAAGGAAAGGGTGTAAATCGTTTTCTGTGGAACTACGCAATCAGACCACCTGCTGCCGGAGGAGATACCGACAGGCAGGCAATGGCAAGAACTGCTGCAGGGTCGGCCAGACCGGGTGACTATACCATACGCCTTATCGTTGACGGAAAGACTATGGATTCCCCGTTCAAGCTACTGCAGGACAATTGGTTTTAGAAACATCAAAGTACTATAGTAAGTCTAAATTGAAATTAATAAACAGATTATGAAACACAGTTTTTCTAGATTAAGTCTGTTGATCGCACTGCTAACGCTGGTGGTCAACCCGCTCGTTTCACAGGTGGATATGTTCTCAAAGAAGGGATATCAGATGCCTCCTGATCTTATAAAAGATTTTGTCCTGGCGCCAAGACACCAGAACATATCACTATCAAATCTTAGTCCTGACAGGGCATACTTCCTTAATACCATTGGTGATGGTCTTACACCTGTTGAGAGACTTGGTAAGCCCTACAAGAATCTGGCCGGCGTGGTGGTAGACCTGCAGGCCAACAGGGCAAGATCTCTTACCACAGGCGGATCGGTGGGATATGAGCTTATTCCGGTTACCGGAGGCACTGCAAGGCAGATTCAGATACCTGCCGGTGCGAGGGTCTCATCTGCCCGTTGGTCACCCGATGGAAAGAAGATTGCATACTTCGCCCATTTCAACGATGCGACCCATATTTATGTAGCCACAGTTGCAACAGGACGATCGGTGAAGATAACACCCCGTCCGGTACTTGCTACAATGAATACATCGTTTGAGTGGTCAGGTGACAGTAAGCATATACTCACGGTACTGATTCCAGAGAAGCGTGAGCCCAAACCACAGCAGTATGTCCTTGATAACCATCTGAGGGTAAGAGTCTCCTCACCGGGGAATACTCAGCTCAGAACGGTACTCCACCTTCTTGAGGATTCATATGACGAGGCATTGCTGGAATGGTACGGCACCGGACAGATAACGAGGATAAATGTTGACAATCCGAGGCAGATAAAGAATGTCGGTAAGCCCGGACTCTATCAATCCATCAGCTTTGCTCCTGACGG
>CAYUOS010000207.1:0-3656 GCA_964446435.1 uncultured Rikenellaceae bacterium
CGGATACGTTAGCTTCGACACAAAGACACAGAGCTCCCGTGTTGGCAAGACCGGCGTGGCTCATACCGACCTGAGGCCTTCAGGAAAGGTGAAGGTTGAAGATCATATCCACGACGCCAAGTCAGAGATAGGCTATATCGAAAAGGGAAGTGAGATAAGAGTGCGGCGCCACGAAGCCGGACAGCTCTATGTGGAAAAGAATTAGAATCAGAGATTATCGTGAGAGCGACTACCCGGCGTTGTGTGAACTCTGGTTGGCTACCGGTGTAGGGCGTCCCGATCGCGGGGATGATAATGAGACTATTCTGAGGTCTGTCGAACTTGGCGGGAAGATGCTGATAATGGAGGATGGCGACGGATTGCTGATCGGCACTTCCTGGATGACATTCGACGGACGAAGAATTCATCTTCATCATTTTGCCATACTCCCTTCGCACCAGGGCCGCGGACTCTCAAAGCCGCTGCTGCAGGAGTCTCTAAGATTCGTAAAGGAGAAAGGTTTTCAGGTTAAACTGGAAGTCCACCAGACAAACATCAAAGCAATAAACCTCTACAAAAAAGCCGGATTCAAATATCTGGGCGATTATGATGTATATATCATCCGGGACGTGGGGGGAATGGCGTAGAATGGCGTAGAGGGTGTAGAGGGCGTAGAGGGCGTAGAGGGGCGTAAGGGGCGCAGGGAACAGAGCGCAGGGCGCAGGGCTCCCCGGATACCTGATACCCGATACCTGAACCGAGACCGGCTTGCCGGGCGAGCTCGCGACCGAATGGGAGCATACCCGATACCTGATACCCATTTTGTTTTATTCTTTATTATCCCTACCTTTGGAGTACACATTATTTATGTTTATGTACGAAAAACATCACGATATGGCCAGAACGATGACCTTCAGCGAGTTACGCAAGATCAAAGACAGCTTGCCAGCCGGCAGCGTCAAAAAGATCGCTGACCGGCTGAACATGAACGAAGAGACTGTAAGAAATTATTTTGGAGGATGGAATTACGACAGGGGACAAGCTGTCGGAATCCATATCGAGAAGGGCCCCGGAGGGGGCTTCGTTACTTTTGACGATACCACAATCCTCGAGCTTGCCGAAAGCATGCTCAAGTAATTTTGGCCTCACAACCCGATAGTATTAGCCTTAACAATTGCCGGAACCTGCTCGATGAGTTCCTGACGAGCCGTTATAGCAATTATTTGCTGCCATCGCATAACCTGCACCATCACAGGCGTGTATGGAGAAATGCACAGGCTCTGCTCAGAGAGTTGCAGGCTTCAGGCTACTCATTCACCGGCGATTTCCACCTGCAGGTCTTTATAGCCTGCATGACCCACGATACCGGAATGGCAATCGACACCGGCGAGAATCATGGCCACGAAAGCAGAGCAATCTGTCTCAGCTTTCTTAACGAAAGCGGAATCCCACAACATCTTCATGAAGAGATTCTCTTCGCCGTTAAGAACCACGACGACAAAAGCTACACCGAAACCTCACCACCCGATTCCCTGTTTACAATACTGGCAGTAGCCGACGACATGGACGCGTTCGGCTACACAGGCATATACAGGTATATAGAAATATACCTTGCACGCAACAAGCCTGAGGCAGAACTGGCAGACCAAATCGTCACAAATGCCGCGGCACGCTTCAAACATCTCGTAAATGTGTACGGATTTCTTCCCGAATTCTGCCGGATACAAAATGAGAGATTCGCGATTCTGTCGGACTTCTTTGACACAATGCAGAAGGAAAATCCTGATGCTCTGACACACATCTACAATCTGATAAAAGAGTCTGTCGCCGCAGGAAAAACAACGGGGGAGACTGCAGCAGCAGGCTCAACTCATCAGAACCATGCCACCGCCCTCTTCTTCAACAACCTGCTTGCAGAGGTTCAGGAGTAAAATATGTTCTTGAGCAACTCCGTGCTTCCACCATATTTCATATCGTTTTTTTTCATAATTTGGCAGTGCTAAAACCAACCTAACCTGCTATTGATGATGGAGCAGGCAGCTCATCAGTAATCAGTTACTGAATTAAAGCCTGCTCCTTTTTTATTGTTCCAAACGGTGAACCATAAGCAGATAAACTGGTTTAAACAGTACAAAATCACTCCTGATGAGCAGCGACAAATTCCAGCAGTCACCCTTCGACCCTGAACTTTTCAGGCAGGAGGGCCACAAAATCATCGACCTCCTCTCCGACTACCTGAAGGAAGTCACAAGCAGACCCGACACGCCTGTGTTGCCATGGACAGAGCCCGACGAACTGGCTGCAAGGTATTCCGAAAGCTTCAAAACGGGCAATCAGGAACCGTTCATTGATTATATAAAGGAAGCTCTGGAGCGCTCAAATCACCTCCACCATCCGAGATACGCAGGTCACCAGGTAACCTCGCCCCTGCCTCACGTGGCCCTGGCACAGCTCTGCACCACATTGCTGAACAACGGCGCCGCAATTTATGAGATGGGTCCGGTCGCAATGGCCATGGAACGTAACCTCATTAAACTCTTCTCGGGAATGATTGGCTACTGCGACACTTCCGACGGCATATTCACCCACGGCGGCAGCGCCGGCAACCTAACGGCCATGCTCGCCATAAGGCAGGTGAAATCGACCTATAACGTATGGGAGGAGGGCGTCATGAAGGGTCTCAGAACGGGCTTCATGGTAACCGACCAGTCCCACTACAGCGTTGCCAGGAACGTGAAGATAATGGGTCTCGGAAACGACGCCCTGATAAAGGTCCCCCATGACAGGAACTATAGGATGCGCACCGACCTGCTTGAGAAGTACTACGAAAAAGCACTCCAGAAGGGAATATCTGTTGCTGCAGTAATCGCCAACTCATGCTCAACGGCCACGGGTTCCTACGATGACCTTGAGATTATAGCCGACTTTTGCGAAAGGCATAACCTGTGGCTTCATGTCGATGGCGCGCACGGACTGGGTGTGCTTTTTTCTGACAAATACCGGCACCTTATCAGGGGCATTGAGAGAGCCGACTCGGTGGTGATTGACTTCCACAAGATGCTTCTGGTGCCGGCGCTGAACACGATGGTGCTGTTTCGCGACGGACGAAGGTCGTATGAGACGTTTGCACAGAAAGCCTCGTATCTTTTCAGGAAGCAGGCCGAGAATGAGTGGTACAACAGCGCAAAGCGGACACTTGAGTGTACGAAGAGCTCACTCGGTTTCGTGGCCTTCACTGCATTGAAGTATTACGACAGGGAGTACTTCGGAAATTACATCGACAGCCGCTACGATCTTGCAAGGAGGTTTGCCGAAATGGTGAGGGAAAAGGAGAACTTCGAACCTGCCCTCGATCCCGATGCCAATATCGTCTGCTTCAGGTATAATCCTGGCGGAATGGATACCGAAGAACTAAACAGGCTGAATGCCGCCATACGTGACAAAATCATCAAGGAGGGTAAATTCTACATCGTGCAGACAGAACTGGAGGAGAAACTCTGGCTTAGGGTGACGATAATCAATCCCCTTACCACGGAGGAGGACATGCAGCTGCTTCTTGACACCGTCGAGGAGGTCGCTTCGGGAAGACAATAGTGTTTGATGGTCATTAAGTTGGAAAAGAAATTGTCATTCAATTGGAAAAAAATGGTCATTCAGTTGGAAAAGAAATTGTCATT
>CAYUOS010000208.1:0-3644 GCA_964446435.1 uncultured Rikenellaceae bacterium
ACAACGTGGTCGATCTTGAGGCGATTTACGAAATAGTTCGTCGCTTCAATAAAGAGATGATGGACTTTGATGATGTTCAGTGTCAGATGAGGCAGGTTGGAACCGCTCACCTGGTGGAGATAATGGACGACCATGATCTGCTGCCGGTGCACAACTTCCAGTATGGCAGGCATAAAGATACTCCGAAGATTGATTCATCTGTATGGAAGAGTTTCTTCACCCAAAATATTCCCGATGGTTGCTGGATAGGCTGTAACATGTCATGCGCCAAGGGTGTAGACAATTTTGAACTGAAGAGCGGACCCTACAAGGGACAGAAGGTTATAGTTGACGGTCCGGAGTATGAAACGGCAGCAGGCCTTGGTTCCAATTGTGGTATTTTCGATCCGCATTATGTAATAGAAGCCAACTTCTATTGCGACACTTATGGTATCTGTACCATTACATGGGGTACAACGGTTGCATTCCTGATGGAGTGCTGGCAGAGGGGAATCCTGAACAAGGAGAGAACAAATGGCCTCGAGCTCAGTTTCGGCAACGGAGAAGCAGCCCTGGAACTTATACACCAGCTGGCCCGCGGAGAAGGCTTCGGAAAGATAGCCGGTATGGGTGTTCAGAAGTGCAAGGAGATGTTCATTGAGAATGGCTGGGGTGATGCCGGTCTTATCAATGATATTGGAATGGTTAACAAAGGACTTGAATATTCGCAGTATATTTCTAAGGAGTCACTCGCGCAGCAGGGCGGTTATGCAATGACCAATAAAGGTCCTCAGCATGATGAGGCCTGGCTGATTTTCATGGACATGGTAAACAACCATATACCTACTTTCGAGAACAAGGCTGAGGCGCTGCATTATTTCCCGATGTTCAGAACATGGTTTGGTCTGGTTGGCCTTTGCAAACTGCCGTGGAACGATGTTGAGCCCGGAGACAATGCCAAGACTGATGAACCAGCCAAGGTTCCTGAGCATGTTGACAACTATGTTACAATATACAAGGCTGTTACCGGCAGACCATTCGACAAGCACAGGCTTATCGAGGACTCAGAGAGGGTATATAACTTCCAGAGGATATTTAACCTTCGCAGGGGTTACGGTACACGTAAATATGATGCACAGCCCTACCGCGCTGCCGGTCCGGTTACCATTGAGGAGTACGAATCAAGAGCAGAAAGGTACGACAAGGAACTGATTGAAAAGGTCGGAGTCGATATCACAGGTATGTCAACACTGGATAAGATGAAGCTTACCCGTCAGTATCGCGAGAAGAGATATGAGGATCTGCTTGACGCCGTCTACCAGCGTCGCGGTTGGAACAAGAATGGTGTACCGACACTCGATCATATCAAGAAGCTTGGCATTGATTTTCCGGAGGTACTCGAGGTGATCAAGCCTCACCAGGAATAGGAGGGGATTTCAGAATATCAGATATCCGATTTGCTCCTGTTCAGTCGCGAACTCGGCCAAAGGCCTCGGTGCAGATAAACGAATTCAGATTTTGAATACAGATTAGGTAAGAGGGGGGTGTGATGAACACCCCTTCGCTTTTGTTTTTATGACATCTGTTCTTTCAACCGATATGCAAAAAGATTACATTTGCTACCTGAAGTAATTATTAACATTTAAATAATAGAAGAATATGTTCAAGGTAAATGAGTATTTCGACGGCAAGGTAAAATCTATTGCTTTTGAGAATGTTGACGGTCCTGCAACAGTAGGTGTGATGGCTCCGGGTGAGTATGAGTTCGGAACTTCAACAATTGAGTACATGACGGTTATATCGGGAGCCATGGAGGTGATGCTGCCGGGTGAGTCAAAGTGGAAGACCTACAAGCCCTTCGAGACTTTCGTGGTGCCGAAGGATATTAAATTCAGGGTGAAACTTGAGCAGGACTGTTCATACAGGTGTTTGTATAAGTAGGGTATCGGGTATCGGGTATCAGGTAACAGGTATCGGATACCTGAAACCCGGTACCCGGCACCTGGTACCTTTTTAGATCGTTAACCGAGCTCCGACAAGTCGGAGCGAGCTCACCGGAGGCTAAAATCCGCAGGTAATCTTAAACCGAGGCTTTTGCCGAGCTCGCGACCAACGGGAGCAATCTTAAATCGTAAATCACCATGGCCGGTCCGAGAGGTTCCAGATATTATGACATATTCCTGAAGCACAACGTCTGGCTTGAGACCAGGGGTGAGGATATTGTCATCAGTGCAGAAGGGCTTGACCTTCTAAGGGAGGTATCACTCAATGAATCAATAGTTAAATCGGCGCAGAACATGAAGATCAGCTACAGGAAGGCGTGGGGACTGCTGAAGGAGGTGGAGGATCTTCTTGGATTCAGGCTGATTGAGAAACACCGTGGTGGATCCTCAGGCGGCAGGACAATACTTACCCGCGAGGGAAAAGCCCTGGTAAGTGCCTATGATGATCTGAACAGTGAGATCGACATTGCGCTGAAGGATATAGCGAAACGGTTCTTCAGGCGGATAAACGATATCTCTGAAAAATGAAGAAAAGATTAATGCTGATACTGTTTCTGCCGGTAATTATTGCAGTTACTTTTTGTACCGGACGTCATACTAATAATGTGATTGTCTTTCATGCCGGCAGTCTGGCAGTGCCCATGTCACGACTGGCTGCAGCCTATGAAGCAGAGAATCCGGGTGTCAGAATAATCACCGAGGCTGCCGGAAGCCTCGTAACAGCACGTAAAATTACCGAACTCGGGAAGCCATGTGATATAATGGCATCGGCAGATTACCTGATAATTGATGAACTGCTTATTCCGAAGTTTGCAGAATGGAATCTGGGATTTGCTACCAATGAGATAGTAATCGCATACAGGAGCAGTTCACGATTCAGCGCCGAGATAGACAGCGTGACCTGGCCCGAGATTCTGTTAAGGAAGGAGGTCTTCTTTGGCCGCTCCGATTCTGACTCTGATCCCTGCGGTTACCGTACCCTGCTTATGCTTCAGCTGGCAGAGCGGTATTACGGAATACCCGGGCTGACAAAGTCATTTGAGAATAAGGACAGGGCTTTTATACGGCCCAAGGAGATAGATCTCACTGCCCTTCTGGAGGCTGGTGCAATAGATTATGTATTTCAGTACAGGTCAGTGGCAGTACAGCACGGGCTTGAATTTATTACCCTTCCTGATGAGATCAATCTTGGCAGTCATGAATTTGTTGACAACTACAGAACAGTAAGCCAGGATGTTATTGGCAGTAAACCCGGAGAGACGATAACCATAAATGGTGACTTTATCATGTACGGGATTACCGTTCTTAGAGATGCCCCTAACAGGGAAGAGGCAGAAAGGTTTTTATCATTCATCGTTGGAAGCAGGGGCAGGGAGATAATCCGCAAGACAGGACAGAATCCTGTCTCACCGCCGGTAGTATCTTCAAGGGAGTTGCTTCCGGCATCGGTTATCAATGCAATAGAGAATAGGTGAGATGGTAACAGGCAGGTTCAGGGGAGATCTTTTCAGGTGGGTGATGCTACTGCTTTCGTCGCTGGTACTGCTATTTATAATTGCACCTCTTACGGGGATGGTCATTCGTACAGGGAGGTCTGAATTCTTTGCCACGGCAGGCGATCCTGCCGTAAGGGAAAGCGTATGGTTCACCCTCAGGATTTCA
>CAYUOS010000209.1:0-3634 GCA_964446435.1 uncultured Rikenellaceae bacterium
ATTGCCACTGTAGCATTCGGTAACGTATTGGTAAGGCTGCCCGTTGAGAAGCTGTTACCTGCCTCGAAGGCAGAATATGAGCGTCAGCACAGGCGCAGCAATAAGCCGGTGCTCGACTGGGAGTCAACTGCCAAAAGAGCCGGATTCAGCCCGCAGCTTGACTTGCGTGGCATGAGGTCAGAGGAGGCTATTCCGAAGGTACAGGAATTCCTTGACCAGGCCTGGACCATCAGTTACCCTGTTCTCCGCATTCTGCACGGAAAGGGTTATGGCATACTTCGCCAGCAGGTGAGGCAGTACCTTTCGACTCTTGGTTATATCAGGTCATTCGATGATGCCCCTGTAGATCAGGGTGGTTCCGGCATAACCGTTGTGGAACTGGATGTCTGATTCCAATATCAGTATCCGAATATGTCGTTAAGGGATAATACCTTCACCCGTCCAAACCGGTTGAGTGTCTTGAAATCCAGCATATTTCTGTTTCCGACTACCAGGTAGGAGTAGTTCCTCCGGGTAATGAAATCAGTGAAGAAACTTTCCATCTCAGGCAGAGTTGTCACTGAGGCTCTCGAGTATGTGTCCTCCCTGATATCTCTGTCTATACCCTGAAGCCTGTACGAATACCACGTACTGAACAATGCACGGTTTGTAACCCTTTGAGTGGCTATGCTGTTCATAAGTCCGTCACATGCCAGCCTGAAGGACTTTTCATCACCGGGCAGCCTGTTCATCAGTTCAGTCATTCCGTCGAGTGCCGTGCCCAGCTTGTCAGCCTGAGTAGACATGAATGCACGGTATCTTATCATCTGACCTTCATATGCAGGTAGCTGTACCGATGCGGTGGCTGTATATGCAAGCCCCTTGGCTTCACGTATTTCCTGAAAGACAATCGGACTGAAATAGTTGTTGAATACCTGAATGTCGGGTATCAGGCTTATATCAAGAGTTTCGGTGTTGGCAGTAATCGAGATGTTTGCCTGGCTTATGTCAAAGTCAACCACATATACCTGTGGCTTTGTGTTTATTACAGGCTTCCTCTCTATCCTTTCGGGAATCGGCATCAGTTCTCCGGGGCCTTTGTGATTCTCGATTATCAGGTTCCTGATATCATTCATGCTTGTCGGGCCGTAGTATGAAACCATAATCGGATAGCGGGTTATCTCCTTAATCAGACCGGTAAGATCTTCAGCCCTGAGTTCCCTGAGCTCTGACTCCGGTATCTGGTATAGTATGGGTGAGTCGGTGCCAAAGAGGCTGAAGTTTTCGATGGCAGACCTTATCGCAGCCAGGTTTTTCCTGTTGTCTTCCCTCTCCTTGAGGAGCTTCCCTATGTATGCGTCAAGCACATCCTGGTCGGGCTTAATATCTGTGATTACTTTTTCAAGTATGCTGACTGCCTTCGAAAGATTTTCATCGAGCCCTGAGATGGTGATTGATGTAGACCTTTCTCCCGACGACATTGAAAGGGTAAGGCCATACCTGAAGAGTTGCTTTTTAAGTTCCTCGGCATCCATGTCAGACGTTCCCAGCAGTGAACCGTAGCCAAATGCAACAGGAAGCTTTATATTGTGATCCTTTCCAACCTCAGCCATGTATGTCAGCGAGAACAGACCGTTGATATCGTTTGGCGCATAGAACAGGTTCATACCTTCATAGATGTTTTCCCTTGCCAGTGCTTCATCGAACTTCACGAATACCGGTTCAATCGGGGGTGATTTAACGGCGAGCAGGTTTCGTGCGAACTCAGACTCCAGATCGCGGTTTATATTAACTGGCGTGATATCAGGCTTTTCCACCTTGACCAGGCCGGTGTTTTCACCTAACCTCTTGTATACCACGGCGTAATTATCTGTAAGGATGTTATTGGCAAATCTTACTACATCATCCTTTGTCACAGTCCCCAGGCGGTCGATAAAGCTTACATATTCCTTAAAGGGTGTTTCATAGATGAAGCTGCTAATCATCATATATGCCCTTGAGAATGAGCGCTCAAGTGACCTCATGTAGTTTAGCTTGGTGTTGTTGATGATTGCTTCGAGCATCCAGTCTTCGAACTCTCCATTTTTTATCAGGTCAAGCTGGGCGAGCATAAGCTCTTCCACCTCTTCAAGCTTCTGCCCCTGACGGGGATATCCATCAAGTGAGAAGGTTCCATAATCTTTGAGGAATGAGGCATAAGCGCTGCTGTTCTTTACTTTCTGTGCCTGGTTGAGATTGATGTCCATCAGGCCTGCCTGCCTGTTGAAAAGGAGGCTGCTTATAACCGTGGCCACAGGTTCATCGGCAGTACCTGAGCCACCGATTCTCCATGCAATGTTTAGAAACTCCTCCTCGGGGCCTGTAACTTCGCCTTTCTGTATCTTTTCAAGAGGTTGCTCAACAGGTCTTTCGGGTTTTCTGACCTGTGACGTTTCCATCTTCCCGAAGTAATCATTTATGAGTTTTACCACCGGTTCGAACTCAAAGTCGCCTGAAAGGCTTATTGCCATATTGTTGGGAACATAAAAGTTGTCTATGAATTTATTGATCTCTACCATCGAAGGGTTCTTCAGATGTTCCGGCAGGCCTATAATATCGCGTCCGTAGGGGTGCTGCGGGAAAAGCATCTTCATAAGCAGGTTGTCTGCCCTTGTTCCGTCCATATCCTGGTACATGTTGAATTCCTCATATACTGTTTCAAGTTCAGTGTGAAAGAGCCTGAGCACCACATCAGAGAATCTCTCTGATTCAATTTTTGCCCATTTTTCGATCTCGTTCTTCGGTATTTCGCACATATATACGGTAGACTCATAGCTGGTACCTGCATTAAGCATATTGTCACCCAGTGCGGTATATATCTTATCCAGCTCATTTGTTGCCACATAGCCTGCTGCTATATAACTCAGGCTGTCAATTTTCCGATATATGGCCCTCTTTTCTGCCGGGTTGTCGGTATTACGATGTTCCTCAAACAGATCCGAAATCTGATCGATCAGAACCTTTTCAGCCTCCCAGTTTATTGCGCCGATCTTACTGGTTCCCTTGAACATCATATGCTCAAGATAGTGTGCCAATCCGGTTGCATCAGGATCTTCATAGGCTGAACCTGCTTTCACACCGATTAGGGCAGATATACGGGGCTGATCGGTATTTCTTGAAAGGAACACTGTAAGTCCGTTGTCGAGGGTGTATACCCTTGCCCTGAAAGGATCGTTGGAAACGGTAATGTAGCTGAAGCCGTTGCTGTCTCTCTTTTCAGAAACCTTGTACTTTTCTGTCTGGCATGATGATAAAACAATAGTAGCCAGGGCGAGGAGGATAATCAGTCTGTTCATGGGTGGATAGTATTGATTAGTAACACAAATTTATGAATAGTGTTTCAGAACTTTTGATATATCACTGACAAAAAGAGAATTAATTATGAACATCATCGGGCATAAAGTAAACAAGAGAGGGAGCCCCGTAATGTGTGCTCCCTCATTTGCCTGTTGGTATAGATATTTATCTGAGCCTTACCGGGGCGTATGATGATTTTATTGTTACTGTTGCTGACGGGTTTTTTTCCGGTCGTGCAGTTCCGACTATCTCGCGTGTTGTACCTTCGACTATCCTGCGTCGGATATCGATACACTCATCACAATAGGATAAACTGCCA
>CAYUOS010000210.1:0-3439 GCA_964446435.1 uncultured Rikenellaceae bacterium
GGACGGCTATCTCTTTATCACCAGCGGATACGACCATGATGGCGTCAAGTTCAGGCTTTCGGCAGACGGCACCTCGGCCGATGTGGTGTGGAAAAACAGTGACATCGACACACATCATGGCGGTGTGGTGCTTCTTGGCAACACCCTGTTCGGATCGAACTACCAGACAAACACCATGGGCAAGTGGGCCGCAATCGACTGGACAACCGGCAAGACTCTGTGGCAACACGACTGGTACAACAAGGGCTCGATAATTTCTGCCGACGGCATGCTCATCCTCTTCGAGGAGAGGTCGGGCCACGTTGGCCTGGCACGGCCGTCAAACGCAAGGCTCGACCTGGTGAGTGAGTTCCGCCTGCCGACAAAGAGCGAGGGCCCCTTCTGGGCTCACCCCGTCATCCACAACGGCCGCCTCTACGTCCGCCACGGTGACTACCTGGCCGTCTATGACGTCAGAAATTAGTATCTTTACCCGCCTCAGGCAGGTTTAAACCATCATACCGCGTGGACCGACTGTATTCGAAATTAGTTACAGCAATATTTCCCGTTGCCCTCCTGCTGCTCTTCATCTGGTGGAGAAGCAGCAGCGGCAGCATTTTGGTGGAACCAAGGGTTCCCGGACTCGACAACCGGCCCGACAGCACGGCAGAAGCAATCGATGTCAACATAGGCGATATATTCCAAATACTGGCATCCGAAGAGACCTCATCACGGTTTGACTGGCCAAAATTCCGTGGCGCCAACCATGATAACATCGTCAGCGACCCCACCCCTCTGGCCGACAGCTGGCCGGCAACCGGACCGCCGATTCTATGGCAGCACTTCCTGGGTGAGGGCCACGCCGGGCCTGCCATTAAAAACGGAAAGGTATATGTCCTTGACTATGACGAGAAAGAGAGAGCCGACATTCTTCGCTGCTACTCCCTCAAAACAGGCAAGGAGCTCTGGATGAGGGGATACCACGTGCCAATCAAGCGCAACCACGGAATGTCACGCACAATACCCGCCGTAACCGATAAATATCTCATTACCGTCGGTCCCAGGTCCCACGTAATGTGCGTCAACCCCGAGACAGGCGACCTGCTCTGGACACTAGACATTGAAAAGGAGTATGCGACAGATTCCCCACTATGGTATACCGGCCAATGTCCACTGATATACAACGATGTAGCAATTCTCGCCCCGGGCAGCACAAGAGCCCTGCTGATCGGAGTCGACTGCGCCACAGGCGAGATCCTCTGGGAAGCACCCAATCCCGATAACATCAAAATGTCGCACAGCTCAGTATTGCCATACACAATCCTCGGCAAGGAGATGTTCGTCTATTTTGGTATCGGAGGTGTTGCAGGGGTCAGCGCCTCTGGTGACGACGCCGGCACTCTTCTCTGGTCAAACACCGAATGGAGCCCCTCAGTGGTGGCCCCTTCACCCGTACAGATTGCCGATAACCAGATTCTGCTGACAGCAGGGTACGGAAACGGGGGAGGCAGGCTGACAATCAACAGTCAGGGCGAAAAATTCTCTGCAACACTAACATCACGCCATAACCCGCGCGAAGGTATCTCCAGCGAACAGCAGACTCCCATCGTCACCGGAGAATTTATCTGGACAATCCTACCCAAGGATGCTGCCATACTCCGAAACCAGCTGGCATGCTATCACCGCAGCGACATTAACAATCCGGTCTGGATCAGCGACAGGGAGATGCGGTTCGGACTGGGACCATTCATAATTGCTGACAACAAGATGTACCTGCTGAACGATGACGGCGAACTATTCATGTTCCGCTTCAGCGTAAACAGCGTATCACTCCTTGCACGACACCAGGTTATTCCCGAGGGTGTCGACGCATGGGGCCCGATGGCCATCGCTGACGGCTACCTGGTTCTGAGAGATTCGCATAACCTGATATGCCTCTATATTGGAAGGGATTAAGAAAAATATCAACCTGCCTCTTCTCGCAGCATTATCAGTCTATCTGATGATAAATGTGATCTTTATTGTAAAATACGCATCACGCATACATGGAGTAAACCAGTATCTGGTTGCCCTCTTCTACATCGCATTTATAGCTATGGTAGTGTCATTCATTCACAGGTACGAATTAAAACCAAAACAATACAAACGACTCTTCATAACAATTCTTGCAGTATTCTTCTCCCTGACGATTTACCTTAACGTCACCGTTGACGGCAATGCACTTAACGTTGACAGATGGTCGGCATTGCAGGTTGGAACCAGGGCCCTGCTAAGTGGAGATTATCCATATTCGGCAACAGACCACCTCGGAGGAAGAAGCTCAGCCCTGCCATTCCTTCTAATAATCGGAATACCATTCTATCTTTTGGGAAATATCGGATTCCTTCAGTCATTATGCTTCCTCATATTTGCCTATATCATCTGTCGCTCTTTCAACAGTTACAGGGACAGGTTGCTCTGCCTTCTGCTACTGGTTCTTTCCCCTGCATATCTCTGGGAAATCTATGTCAGCAGCGACCTGATGTCAAATTTTATAATAATACTGCTTTTTATGGCAGTACTGCACTTCAGCAACCAGTCTGACAGTGTGGCAACAACCCTGGCAGTTCCTTTTATAGCGGCATCTCTGCTGCTCACACGACTTAATGCCTTCATTCCTCTCACCCTTCTGCTGGTTAATCGGTTCCACCAGTACCCGGTTAAGAAAAAGCTCCTGTTCGTGGCAATCAGTCTGCTGACAACAGTGTTGCTGCTTTATACAGGATTCAACCAGGCCGGCTCTCCTGAAAACTTCAGGGCCTACAATCCTTTTGAGCTGCAAAACAGGCAGTTACCATTGGCATTAAGTCTTGCTCTATTGATGCTGACTATTGCCGTTGCCTATTTCATCAGCAACTACAGGTCACTTATCTGGTATAGTGCCTTGTTACTTCTTCTGCCTGTAGTAATCGCTTTTGGAATCACAATTTACCACAACGGTATAAACGCCTCCCTGTTCAACTCTTCATTTGATATAAGCTACTTCAATATGGCACTCCCGTTCCTTCTGATCGGAACAACTCTTACAGTAAGCAGTAATAACCCTGCAAACGGTGCAACCAGCCACATTACAACCGGCACATTGCCAGGCAGCGACAATACACCGATAACAATAAATGTTCAGGAATATAAATTCAGTATACCACAATGATGAACCGCCGTACAGGAGCCATTCTGGCAATTTTAATAGTTATAATATTCGCAGCTTTCATAGTCTGGGATATCTCCACCGGAAGTCTCTTCACAGACAGGAAACCAGTTGAAGCAACCATCGCCATCACCCACCCTGATCCGGCATGGCAGATAAGCCTCACACATGAGTTCCCGGGTGCAAAGCTGAAGGCCGTAGCAGCTGTTCCGGGCGGTCGCATGGCAGTCGGTGGTGAGTACTTCCTCACGATGCTCGATTCCGAGTTTAATG
>CAYUOS010000211.1:0-3402 GCA_964446435.1 uncultured Rikenellaceae bacterium
ACATGAATCATCTGCAGTCATCCTTTCAGGGTAAGAACCAGTTCTGGCGATTCATAGTAATGATTGTTGCAATGCTGGCAGCTGCCAATACCATAGGTTCCCTGCCTCTCTGGTTCCTTTATTACAAGGCAAGAAACGCCGACCCTTCAGTTCTTGCTGACCTTGAAAGAAATCCTGCCGATTATACCGTGCTGGGAGTGCAGCCTGTCACTGCCCTGATGCTTCAGTTGTTGCCTTTTGTGGTACTCTTCATGACCTATGTTTTGCTGGTAAAACCAATTCATGAGAGAAGCTTTCTACAGACCATAACCGGGGCGGGTTCATTCAGATGGGGAAGATGCCTTACAGGAGCACTTTTATGGACAGTCTTATCTGCTTTGTATCTGGCAGCCTATCTGGGTGTTGAGCCCGGAAACTTCATCCTGAATAATACCGGCAGATCCCTGATCTCATTAATACTGGTTACATTGGTCCTGATACCCTTTCAGGCAGGTTCCGAGGAGATACTCCTGAGGGGCTGGCTGCTGCAGGGATTCTACCGGCTTTTTCCTGCAAAATGGTTCACCCTTGTAATGACCTCGCTGCTTTTCGCACTGTTGCATGCCTTTAATCCTGAAGTAAAGGATTTTGGCTTTATGATAATGATGCCTCACTATTTTACCTTCGGATTGGTATTCGGCCTTGCCACAATACTCGATGATGGCGCAGAGATAGCAATAGGCGCCCATACCAGTAACAACATCTTTCTTTCAGTCATGCTTACTCACAAATCATCAGCACTACAAACTCCCGCGTTATTTGAACAGATAGACGTATACCCATGGCTCGAGTTTGCAGGGTTGGTGGTGATGTCTCTCATTTTTCTGACTATACTCGGTCGAAAATTCAAATGGAGCCTACGGTTCCTGCACTGATAAATATTTTTATCGCAATTACCGCAGGTTTCCTGAATGTTTATTGTCTAAAACCTGTAACAGACACCCCGCAAAGAACTGTGTTTTGACGGTGAGCGATAGATATAACGGTGACAAACAGCTGCTTGAAGGATTGAGATCAGGCGACAGAGATGCCTACAGACATCTTGTTGAAAGTTATCATGTGAAGGTAATCAGGACCTGCAAAGGTTTTGTGCATACCGATGCCGATGCCGAAGATATTGCACAGGAGGTATTCATTGAAGTATTCAGGTCGGTAGACCGATTCAGGGGAGAATCGGCTCTTTCAACCTGGATTTACCGGATTGCAGTTAACAAATCACTCAATTTTCTCAGAGGTTCAGGCAGAAGGAAGTTATTCTCATTCCTGACCGGTTTTGAAGAGAATGACTCATCGGGTAGAACCCGGGAACCTGTTTCCACTGATGGCAATCCGGAGGAAGAGCTTGTCCGCAACGATCAGGCCAGAATGCTTCAGATGGCACTTGCCTCGCTGCCCTCCAACCAGCGTACGGCATTTGTGCTGAATAAGTATGAAGATATGCCATACAAGGAGATTGCAGAAGTAATGGATGTATCGATAGGCTCTGTCGAGTCGCTGATTTTCAGAGCTAAACAGAACCTTCAAAAGAAACTGTTGAATTTCTATAATAAAAACATGAGATGAGCGCAAGTTTTCATAAGCAGTCACGTCTAAACGATAAAACCGCAGATAAGATGAAATGCAGCCAAATAGATAAGATGTTGTTCAATTACGCAGAGGGAACTCTTTCGAGTGAGGATTCAGTGGTTGTTGAGGGGCATCTGAATGAATGCACTTACTGCAGGGGTTTTGTTGAAGAGATCAGGAAGGTTCTTTCAGTTGTGGAGACTGAAAAGAGGGTAGAGGAGAACCCATTCTTCTTTACCAGGGTGGAAGCCAGGATGCTTCGTCATGATCGCGTTCCTGAACTATCTCTTGTGAGGTTATTGCCTACACTGGCGGCTGTAATCTTCTTCGTGGGAGGAGTCTTTGCAGGTATTAATATCGGTAAACTCTACGGAACCGGGGGTACTGAAGATAACCGGCTTGTATATGAAACCAAACAGTACATTGACGATTTTGGTCAGGAGCCGATAGAGTCATATATTATCAACTTTTATCCTGAAGGCGATGACAAGAAATAGGTTACTTATATGGGCGGTGATGATTCTGCTGGCAGTCAATGTTGCTACGATTGTTTCAGCATTGAGCTACTCGGGCAGGATCAGGGGGGAGTCGGCAGCGCGGAGTGAAGCCGTGGCCGATGCAAGAGTCATGTTTTTCAGGGAGCATCTTCAGCTTACTGAGCGGCAGGGCAGGGAGTTCATCCAGTTGAACCGCACTTTCAACCAGAGAGCGGGCCGGATGGCTGGCAGACTTGAGGTACTGCGCAGAGGCATGATAGAGGAACTGGCAAAACCTGAACCTGATATGAAGAAGGTGGAGAGCATTACAGCCGAGATTGGAACAATACACACTAACCTAAAGCAGGAAACAGCCGATTATTATCTAGGACTGAAAGGCTTGTGTACCCCCGAACAACAGGAGAGACTGAAGGAATTATTTATGGTAATGTCTGACCCCGAGGGTGACCTGAACCAGTTAAGAAGAGGACAGATGGGGCCCGGTCCTGAAGGCAGGGGAAGAATGAGAGGAATGGGAAGAGGTCCTGGAGGCAGGTTTTAAAAATGAATGAGACAACTCAGATTATAGTGTTTAACTTAATAATTAAAGTCATGAAAAGAGTAGTTAAGATCAATCTTGTACTGATATCACTCCTTCTCGTTACGGGGGGAATGATTTATGCCCAGGGCCGTGGTCGTGTATCTGATCCCGGTCAGTATTGCGCAAATCTGCCAGGTATAACCGACCAGCAGAGAGTCGAACTTAAAGCACTTGCCGAAAAGCATCGTGCTGAAATGGATGCACTGCGTTCTCAGAGGCAGGGAACAACTGACCGCGAAACATGGTACGCGGCAGGACAGAAGATGAGAGAAGCAACTGACAAGCACAGGTTTGATATCCTGAGCGTGCTTACCCCTGAGCAGAGACAGATGTATGCTCCTGGCACCCGTGGTAATCCCGGACCTGCAGGCAGGGGTGGTCGCGGTGCAGCTATGGTACCTGGAAGGATGGCCCCGGGGTATGGCGGAAGAGCCGGAATGATGGCTCCGGGAAGAGGCGGCCGTGGATGGAAATGGTAAACCGATGCAAAGGACAGTGCATCTTGAATTACCTTGCATAAATTTAGGGTATCAGGTGCCGGACCATGGTCTGGCACCTGATTTTTTTATAAGATATCGATTATAAGATGTCTGGTGAGGGATATACCGATGTCCTGTCACCGGTGCGAAAATCGCCATACCGAGACTCTATCTCGCTCAGAAGACTCCTTATCTCGTCAGGTTCGGTCTCAGTCAGCAGTTTCAGCCTCGTCTCCCTGAA
>CAYUOS010000212.1:0-3377 GCA_964446435.1 uncultured Rikenellaceae bacterium
TACTTTTTCCACAATGAACGCATCGGTGTTCAATGACTCTGCAAGGATCTCTTTTGTCATGATTTCTCTGTATAGTCTATTTACTCTGATTTCACTTTCATCACTCTATCAGCGGCAAGTTTGCCGGTTAGTATCGACATAGGCACTCCGCCCGGACTGTAAACCCACTGTCCGGCCTGGTAAACCGACGGAATAGGCGTAAACACCGACCTGTCGGCAATCTCTATCCTGTTAAGAACGGGCATCGCGTCGTTGAAGGCCCACCCGGTAATACCCCCTTCAGAGCTGTTTATCCTCTTCTCGATACTCAGCGGGCTGAACGAAAACCGCGCAATCACCTTATCCTTCAGCATCGGGTACACCGACCCCGCAATCACACTCACAATGCGGTCTTCAAGCGCTGTCACGAACTCGTTGAGCCACCCGGCTTCCTCCACCTTTTTGAAAAGGTCGTACTCGGCCAGCAAACTTATTATCACTCCTGTTTTTCCCGGGGGAACCAGGGCCGGGTCCTTGAGGCCGGGAATCGAGATCTCGTACGTGTTCAGGTCAGTATACCTGTCGAGCCAGGCCAGTACCTCCTCCTTGCCGGCCTCGGCGAATCTGTTCAGCAGTTGGTCGAGTTCGCTGCGATGCGTCTCACCAAGGCCCTGTGGCGACGGGGTATAGAAGAAGTGTCCGTAGGCAATTTTGCTGAAGCTCTCAAGAGGCTCATCCACCTCAAGGAAAAGGGTGAATACCGAATCGCCGCCCCTGCTGGCCATCATCCTGGCTCCGGTCTCTGCGACTTTGTCTTTTGTCTCCTGCGGCAACCTTTCAGTGTCGGTGATCCTGTACAGTGCTTTCAGATCGGCGGCCCAGACAAGGTTTTTGTATTCATAGGTGACACCCCGGCTGTCTCTTACGACGCGCTCATCGGGAATCAACTCTGTAATGGTTGTATCTGTTTTGATCTCGCCCCCCAGTTCGACCAGCTTCTTATGCAGTGACTCAGCCAGGGTTCCCACACCACCAAGGGGGTAGAAATAGTCGAGGTAGAGTGAAAAGTAACTAAGGGCAAAAAAGGCAGGCGTATTCCTGAAGAAGTGCTGTGCTATCATATCCCTCAGTGAGCTGTCTGTCACGATCTTCTCAAGATACTCTTCAACAGGATAGTTCATGCGGTTTATCTTCCTGACGGTGAACAGGAACCTGGGGAACCAGGGCATAATCTTCCTGAAGATAAACCCAACGTCGCGCTTCAGGTCCTTGAAGACCGGGTTCTCAATGCCGTAGAGAACATCCATGTGCTTCATGATATTGCGGATGATTCTCAGCACCTCATCGATTTCACCGGCGCTGGAAGGATAGAACCTCTTCAGAAGGTTACGGTAATCCTCAAGGCCGCTGATATCCCTGATATTAATTATATCATTTCCGATGCCGAGCGAAACAGGACTCTTAACAACTTTCATATCGATGTTCAGGTCCTTCAGCATTGTAAAGATGATGCCCGCATCGAGCAGCGCCCTTACCCCGGCATCGAACCAGAATCCGTTGTGGCTGAAAGTATTGACCAGACCCCCGCACTCCTTGTTCTTCTCTATGAGAAGCACCTTCTGACCGGCGCGGGCCAGGTACACAGTTGCAGTCAAGCCGGCGACACCTCCGCCCACTACTACCGTATCGTATCTGTAATCAGCCATATTCATTCAGTTTGATCTTTTGCAGGTTGCTCTGTTGGTCTCTTCGCTGTTTCTATCTGCTCCAGTCCGGCTAATTTAAGTGTAATATCCCACAGTTCATACGCCTCCTCCCTGTCGAGAGCCGGTGGTGCCGGTTCCTCTTCGGTTGTAAGGCTGAAGAACCTGCCGCTGATGCTTTCCAGTTCTTTTGCTGCCCCCAGATAGTATAGTGCTTCTGCAGAGACATCAGCCGAACGAAGTCCCCTGTCGAGGAAATTCCTCTTTAACCATTTGTAAACCGGACCGTTCTCCTGGCCGGTGTCGGTCTTCACTGCTCCCGGATGCATCGTGTTGATGGTAACACCTGTGTTCCTGAAATAGTCGGCGAAAACGATCATTGTGAGGAGCTGGGCCATCTTTGCAGACCCGTAACTTTTTAGTCCTGAGTATTTTCGCTTCTCCCAGTTCAGGTCGTCGAGCCTCAGTCCCCAGGCGGCGAACCTGTGAGCCTCAGAGCCTACCATGATGATGCGGGCACCTTGCTGGGCCATCAGCTTGCTCATCAGGGTGTAGTTGATTATGAAGGTTGAGAGGTAGTGGACTACGAAGGTCATTTCGAGTCCTTCGCCGGTGACGGCTCTTTTTGTCAGGTATATGCCGGCGTTATGTATCAGGACGTCAATTGGTTGGCTGAGGGCTGCGAGCTCTTGTGACACCCTGAAGATGTCTGCCAGGCTGCTGAGGTCGGCGATTTTGTAGTCGCACGATACACCGAATTCGGTTTCAATCTCCTGCTTGAGGGCCTCTGACTTCTGCTGATTGCGGTTGATGCACAGCAGGTTGGCGCCGTGCGAAGCATATTTCCTGGCTGTCTGGTAGCCGATGCCCGATGTGGCGCCGGTTATCACCACCAGCTTTCCGGTGAACTCTTCAGTGCAGGCGGCAGGATTTGAGCGGCCGTTCCTGACCATGGCAATGATGTTGGACCACTTGTACTCGCCGAAGTATTTGCGGAATTTGCTCTTTTTCTTCATGGTTTTTGCCATCATCCGAACTTCTTTCTCATAAACCTGCGGTAGGCCTTTCCGAACCTCGGAATATTGTCGAATATGTCACCCCACAGATCGTAGTAGTCTCTCTGTTCTGCAATCTTGCCCCTTTCGTTGATGGTTATCCTGCTGGCGCCGTATAGAATTGAACTGGGATTCTTCTTGTAGCTGATTGTCATCTCCCACTCGAGAAAGATGATGTTTCCGTGTTGAATGGAGTTGACGACTCTCATCTTCAGGTCTTTCGATCGGTTTGCAAGCCTTGCGGTCATTTCCGTGAAGGTATCGAGGCCATGCAGCTCCTGGATGCTGTCCCTGAAAACTATATCCTTGTCGTAGTAAGGAAGAATATGCGACCAGTCTGGTTTTCCCTCGGTGTTGTAGGTTTTTGACCACAGCTCTTTTACCGACTCAGCAGTAAGTATCATGGTGCCCGAAGAGATGTCTGCGTCAGATTTAACTGTTTCCATAATCAATTTGTTAGAGTGGCAACCCTGGCCGAACCACCAAAAATAACATTTCCATTTCTAAAATAAAACAGGGCACAGTGTTGCCCCCTTCCCTCTGCTCTGCGCCCTCCGCCCTCCGCCCCCAGCCCCGTGCTCTGTACCCTTTGCCCTTCGCCCTCCGCTCTCCGCTCTCCGCTCTGCGCCCCGCGCCCCCT
>CAYUOS010000213.1:0-3346 GCA_964446435.1 uncultured Rikenellaceae bacterium
CCGTGTAAGAATCAAAACCCCACAAAAATCAGACCATGAACGGTGTCCGGTATCCGGTGTCCGGTAACCGGTGTCCGGTATCCGGTATCCGGTAAGCCAGCGCCCTGCGCCCTTATACCTTCTACGCCCTTATACGCCCTTCTACGCCCTTATACGCCCTTCTTACGCCCTTATACGCCCTTATACGCCCTTATACGCCCTTCTACGCCCTTATACGCCCTTCTACGCCCTTCTACGCCCTTCTACGCCCTTCTACGCCCCTTACGCCACCCTTCCCTTCAGATAGTCAACCGTCCCCACCTCAATAAACGAAAACCCCCTTCCACCCGAGAAGTTACCGGCCAGAACGACCACGATATCCTCGCCTGAAAGATCATAGGCGTTTGTCATCTCATGCAGTGCCCTCCTTATGAAGTCATCGACAGAGTTCTTCTTCTCGAGGAAACTGGTATACACCCCGTACGATATTGCCAGCTCGCGCATGGTGCGCTTGCTGTAGCACTGGGCGAGAATAAGGTTATAACCCCTGAATGCCGCCATGTTCCTGATCGTCCTGCCCCTGGCAGTATCGGCTATCAGCGCCCTCGCTCCTATCCTCAGCGACGTCTTTACCGCCACCTTCGCCAGGTATGCTGAAACCTTGCCGGTCATCTCACCTGCAGGCATCTCGATATATCTCTCCTTGTTGCTCTCCGCCTCAAAGGCGACCCTGGTCATCACCTTCACCGCCTCCTCGGCATACCTGCCGCTGGCTGTTTCACCGCTCAGCATCAGAGCATCTGTCTGCGAATAAATAGCGTTGGCAATATCGCTCACCTCGGCCCGTGTGGGACGCGGATTCTGGATCATACTGTGAAGCATCTGGGTGGCAACAATCACCGGCTTCCGGTGCTCAATGCACTTCTCGATTATCATCTTCTGTATTCCGGGTATCTTCTCATACGGTATCTCAATGGCCAGGTCGCCCCTCGCCACCATAATCCCGTACACAGCCCCGAGAATGTCATCGATATTGTCGACCCCCTCCTGGTTCTCTATCTTGGCAATTATCTTCGCCTGGCTGCCATGGCTGTCAAGAATCGCCTGCACATCCTCGACATCCTTCCGCCGCCGCACAAACGAATGCGCAATGAAATCGATGTCTTGTACAGCCGCAAACTCCAGAAACTCCCTGTCCCTGTCACTCACCGACGGCAGTCCGAAATTCACCTTCGGCACATTAACGCTCTTTCTGGAACCAATGGTACCATCATTACTGGCAACGCATTGTAGCATATTGCCATCCCTGCTCTCGATAATCAGCTCCACATCTCCATCGTCGATAAGTATCGATGAGCCGTCAGGTACATCATTAACAAACCCTGCATAGTTAACGAAGATGCAGTCCGGTGATGATTTTGCCTCAGGATCGCCCATCATCTTTATCTTCTGTCCCTTCGTCATCGCGATTGGTGCATCGCAGTGGGTGGTCCTGATCTCCGGACCCTTAGTGTCGAGCAGGAAAGGTATCTTCTCCGATATCCGTCTTCCGTTTTCGATTATCTTCAGGGCACTCTCGGTGGTTACGTGGGCCGAGTTGATCCTGATAGCATTCATCCCTGCCTCGTAAAGCGTTCTGATAAATTCGGGCTCACACCTCCTGTCAGATATTGTGGCCACTATCTTTGTCCTCTTCCTGTTCATCTATCTCGTAATGATTTTTAATAAAGCCTCTGTAGCAAGCCTGTAGCCGTCGAGCCCAAATCCCATCACCGAGCCGCTGCAATGCCTGCCCGTCAGGCTGGTGTGCCTGAACTCTTCACGATTAAGCAGGTTGGTTATATGCACCTCCACCACCGGTATGTGGGCCATGGCCAGTGCATCGGCAATGGCAACTGATGTGTGGGTATAGGCGGCAGGATTGATGATTATCGCATCAGCCTCATCAGTCGCCCGATGAATAAAGCCCACCAGCTCTCCCTCAATGTTCGACTGGTGATAGCTGAAACGGCATCCCGGAAAGCGGCCCCTGAGCTCCTCCAGGTATGTCTCAAAGCTGACCCCTCCGTACAGCTCCGGCTCCCTGGTTCCCAGCCTGTTCAGATTAGGCCCGTTGATAATTGAAATTCTGATCTCCATTGATGGCCACTGTTTGTTGATAAAGAATAACCGTGCAAATTTACTGATAAGTTACCATATTCTTTAATATATGCGGTATTACGATAACTTTGTATCAGGTACCCGACTGATCTGATGGACAGAAAAACAGACTGGAACGACGCAGCCAAAGAATTTGAAACTTTTCTGAGGCTCGAGAAATCGCTCTCACCCAACAGCGTTGAGGCATACATGAATGATATCTCAAAGCTCAGCAGTTATATCGGTGATGCAAAAAAGCCTGCAGAGGTTACCTATAGCGATCTGCGCGATTTCGTTCTAAGCTTCGGCGAGGAATACGATAACGCACGTACACAGTCGAGGCTGCTGTCAGGTATCAGGGCCTTCTACAGGTACCTCCTGCTCGAGGACATCATAAAGGAGAATCCGGCCACCCTGCTCGAGTCTCCAAAGGTGGGACTGAAGCTTCCGGAGGTGCTGTCGGTTTCTGAGATCGACCGCCTGATTGAGGCTATAGACCTCAGCAAGGCGGAAGGACACCGCAACAAGGCAATCATTGAGACCCTCTATGGATGCGGCCTCAGGGTAAGCGAGCTGGTTAACCTCAGGATATCTGACCTCCATCCCCGCGAGGGCTATGTTGCAGTTACCGGCAAGGGCAACAAGCAGAGGCTGGTACCTGTCGGCCAGCGGGCTCTTGATGAGATTGAACTGTATATGGAGCGGCGGACACTGCTTCCTGCAATCTATGATCGTAATATTCTCTTCCTGAACCGGCGTGGCAGGAAGCTTACGAGGGTGATGATATTCACCATCATAAAGGATCTTGCCTCCAGGGCCGGCATTAAGAAAACGATCAGTCCGCACACCTTCCGCCACTCCTTTGCAACCCATATGGTTGAGGCCGGAGCCGACCTCAGGGCAGTGCAGGAGATGCTGGGCCACGAGTCGATACTTACCACAGAAATCTATACCCACATCGACCGCAGTTACCTGAAAGACACCCTTATACTCTTCCACCCCCGAGCCTAACACCCCTGATCTAATTCCCTGCTCAGCGCCAGATACACACTCGACCGCAGGGAGATCATCAACGCAAATCTGATATCTGATATCCCCTGCCCTCCGCCTTCTACGCCTACTAAACCATTTACGCCTTTTACGCCTTTTCCCCATACCCCATACCCCACACCTCACACCCCACACCTCACACCTCACACCCCACACCCCACACCTCACACCTCACACC
>CAYUOS010000214.1:0-3310 GCA_964446435.1 uncultured Rikenellaceae bacterium
CCATGGAACTGGGCTTCGTAAGGTCATATATCTTTCTGCAGCAGATCAGGTATGGCGAGAACCTGCTGTTTGCGGTAAATATTCCCTCCGGCCTTCTGAAGCTATACATGCCTCCCCTGTCGTTGCAGGTTGTGCTTGAGAATGCGATCAAACACAACATTGTGAACGAGAGTCACCCGCTGCGTATCAACATTTACAGTGAAGAAGAGACACTGGTTGTTGGCAACAACATACAACCAAAGGTGTCTATGGGAAAGACAACGGGCATGGGGCAAAAGAACATGATAAAGCGGTATTCGATGATCTCGGAAAGAACGCCCCTGTTTCAGATCGTAAATGATCAGTATATTGCCCGGTTACCATTACTTAACATTGAGAACGATGAACGCACTGATAATTGAAGATGAGCCACTGGCGGCAGAGCGACTCGAAGTGATGCTTGAGGATGTCGATCCGTCGATAAAGGTCCTTGCAAAAATCGGCTCCATCAGGGAGGCTGTGAAATGGCTTATGCAGTACCAGGCAGACCTGATCTTCCTCGACATTCAACTCTCTGACGGTATCAGCTTCAGCATTTTTGAGCAGGTGTCTGTCTCCACTCCGGTAATACTTACCACTGCCTATGATCAGTATGCCATCAAGGCCTTCGAAGTAAACAGCATTGCCTATCTGCTGAAGCCGATACGAAGGAGCGACCTTTCAGAGAGCCTGCTCAAGCTCCGAAACCTGAGGTCGGCATTCAGCATCGACTTTGAGGCTCTCATGGCGCAGATACAGGGCAGGCAGCCGGAGTACAAAAAGAGGTTCCTGATTCAGATAGGCGAGAAGATCAGAAAGGTTGAGGTATCGGAAATTGCATATTTCTATGTGCTTGAAAAAGGATGTTACCTGCGCACCTTTCAGGGTAACAGCTATCCACTTGACCTCTCCCTTGACAAGCTGGACGGGATGGTCGATCCTTCGCAGTTCTTTCGTATCAACAGGAGGTATATGGTAAATATGGATGCGATCGCGAATATGACAGCATGGTCGCGCAGCCGTATCAAGCTCGGATTGAATCCGAAGGCTGACGATGAATCAGATACTATCGTCAGCATCGACAGGTCGGCCGACTTCAAAAAATGGCTTAGCAGGTAACCTCCTGGAAAAAAACAACGGATATGCCGAATAGGATGAAGTGTGAAGATAGTATATCCCAAAGCAGGTTGCCTGTTCTGATGCTCGGAAGCAGACTTGCAATGTTTCTGCTATTTCAGGCAGTGATAGCATTAATAGCGGGTTCGTGGAAGCTTTCGGAAAAATACTGGCTGCTTTCGGCTACTCTTACCAACATTGTAAGCATTGTAATGCTGTGGGTCCTCTTCAGGAGAGAGGGTCGCAGGTTCATCAGTATTTTTCGCTTTGAACGATCATCTCTTAAGAGAGATCTCCTGCTCTTCCTTGGTCTCACTCTTATAGCCGGGCCGGTGGTGTTCGCTCCCGGGTACCTGCTTGGCAATTTAATCTGGAATGACCCGGGGGTTCCCACGGCATTGATGTTCGGGAGTATAGACCTCTGGATTGCCTACCCGCTTCTTCTGGCTTTCCCGGTTACAATTGCAATCGCCGAGCTGGCAACCTACTTCGTCTATATTATGCCCAGACTGAAGGTGAAGATGAAACCCCGGTGGATGGCCCTGTTACTGCCGGTTATCTTCCTCTCTCTTCAGCACTGCACCCTTCCCTTTATTCCCGATGCCGGCTTTATTATCTACAGGGCGCTTGTATTCCTGCCTTTTGCAGCGCTTATTGGAATCTCCCTTTGGTTCCGGCCTACCCTATTTCCCTATTTTGCAATTTTGCATGGCATAATGGATTTCGCGACCGCATTAATGTTTCTGCCGGCATTCAGATAACCATTTTTTATCCTGAAGTCCCGCCATCTGATTGGTTACCGCATCATGTTGCGATTACTGACACCTGAACCGAGGCCGGCTTACCGGGCAATCTCGCGACCGAATTTGAGCATACCTGATACCTGACACCTGACACCACCAAACAGGTTGTTTTCCGTGGCCTGGTGTTGTATTTTTGCGGCAAATAACGGAATCATGAATGCAAAGACGATTATTGACATTGTAAGGCCTTATCTGACTATCGCCTTCGGGCTGCTGGTGTTTTCGATTGCATGGACGGCCTTCCTGCTGCCGCACCAGATTTCTGGAAGCGGCGTTTCTGGTATCGGGGCCATTGTCTACTACGCCACCGGAATACCGATGGGCTACACCTATTTCGCCATCAACGCCATTTTCCTGGTGGTGGCGATGAAGATGCTCGGCACCGGCTTCGGCATAAAGACCATATATGGCATTGCACTGGGAGCAGCCATGCTCTCGGTACTGCAGCCGCTTATACCCGATGTGGTTGTTGGCGAGAAGTTCATGTCGGCAATCATCGGTGGTGGACTGTGCGGTGTCGGTGTGGGAATTATCTTCACCCAGGGTGGAAGTGCCGGAGGTACCGACATAATAGCAATGATCGTAACAAAATACCGAAACATCAGTCCGGGCAGGGTAATACTCTACTGCGATGTGGTAATAATAAGCTCATCATACGTGATTCTTTCACACCTTGAAACTGCACAACGAATAGAGACTATGGTTTACGGCTTCGTCACCATGGCCATACAGGCATATACCATCGACGCTGTGCTTTCCGGCAACAGGCAGTCGGTTCAGATATTCATATTCTCAAAATTCTACGAGCAGATTGCCGACCAGATAACCACAAGAATAAAGAGAGGTGTAACCGTTATCGACGGCACCGGATGGTACACACGCGAAAACCAGAAGGTGATAGTCACGCTGGTAAGAAAACAGGAGGCCAGCGACCTCTACAGGATAGTAAAGAACATCGACAGGAATGCCTTTATAACTGTTGCCAACGTAATGGGGGTTTACGGGAAAGGGTTTGAGGAGATAAGGTAGATGCGATTAACGATTAACGATTTAAGATTTGACTCTGTCATCTAACTGCGATCTGTGGGGTATGTGGTGTTCGCGCTGGAGCCTGGGCGAGAAGGCTGACTATTTCCCTGTCAGGTTTCAGGAATTCATACCTGAGGGTTTCGGTATTAAGTATAATGCCTTCGAAGCGTCCGAACGAACAGGAGCCACAGTTAAGGTACCGTTTTTTCCTGTTGAGATAATATGTGTGATGTGATTCGAGCTTGTGCGTATGTCCCAGGATAACCACATCGTAACGGCGTTGTCGAGGGCTTGATGCCAGAACCTGACTAAAACCAACTTATAAAGAACTAACTGATTATACT
>CAYUOS010000215.1:0-3297 GCA_964446435.1 uncultured Rikenellaceae bacterium
ACTCCTCGACAGGCATGACGTGGTGGTATATGACTCTGAATCACATGCATGTATAATCGACGGACTCAGGATGCACATGGGTAAGAGGTTTGTGTTCCCGCACAATGACATTCAGAGCTGCGAGAAGCAGTTGCAGAGGGCTGAGAAGCTTACCAAAGATACAAACGGTGGAATTCTGGTCATTACCGAAGGTGTTTTCGGAATGGCAGGAGACCTTGGCAGGCTTGACGAGATTGCCGCATTGAAGAAGAAGTATAATTTCAGGCTGCTGGTCGACGACGCACACGGCTTCGGAACAATGGGTAAAACCGGCGCAGGCACCGGTGAACATTTCGGAGTGCAGGATGACATCGACGTCTACTTTGCAACATTCGCCAAATCATTCGCCGGTATCGGCGGATTCGTATCTAGTACCAAAGATGTGATCAACTACCTTCGCTATAACCTGAGGTCTCAGATATTTGCCAAGTCGCTTCCAATGGCCATGACAATCGGCGCAATCAAGCGAATGGAGATGATGAGGACCAATCCTGACCTCAAGGACAAGTTATGGACAGTTGTCAACACACTTCAGAAGGGTCTGAAAGAAGCAGGCTTCGACCTTGGCAAGACCGAATCTCCGGTCACACCTGTTTTTCTCAAGGGAGGTATTCCGGAAGCTACACAGGTAACATTCGACCTGAGAGAGAACTACGGAATATTCTGCTCAATTGTGGTTTATCCTGTCGTACCGAAGGACGTGATAATGCTTCGCCTTATTCCGACCGCGGTACACACTCTTGAGGACGTTGAATATACAATCAAGTGTTTCAAGGAGGTTAAGCACAAGCTCGAGAACGGCATGTATCCAAAAGGTATTGCCGACTTCACAAAGAGGTAAGAATCTGATCCACATAATTAAAACCCTGCCATCTTTATAATGCCAGATCCCGGTCGCAAGCCGGGATCTTTTTTTTCGTCATCTGCCTCCTTTTGCACACTGCTTCATTTTTACTATTTTTATCCCGCCATGAATGCGGGAGAAAGCCCCTCCTCCCGGACAGGAGAGACACAATATGGAAAACAACAAGAGAGTAAACAGGCGAAATTTCGTGCAGTGGTCGTCATTAATCGGCGGCTCGCTGCTGGCCATGCCTGCCTTCGAAGCCATCGCCGGACCTTTAAGGACACAGGGAGCAGGGCGCAGGGCGCAGGGCGAGATGAACCGCAAGACCTACCAGCCCGACGAGATAATCCGTACGGCATGCCCTGCTCACAACTGCGGTGGCAAGTGCCTCCTTAAAGTCCATGTCACGGGTGGAATCATAACACGAATCGAGACTGACGACAGGACATATGACGGTGTCGATGATCCACAGCTTCGTGCCTGCATGCGAGGAAGGGCCTACAGAAAGAGACAGTACCACCCCGACAGGCTCAAGTATCCGATGAAGCGCACCGGCAAGCGCGGTGAAGGCAAGTTCGAGCGCATCAGCTGGGATGAGGCATATACCATCATGCACAGACGCATAAGCGAGACTATCAGCAAATACGGCAACTCAGCCATTTACGTACCATACGGAACAGGCTCCTACAATAACCTTAACGGACGCTGGCCGGCAGCAAGGCTGATGAACATGATAGGGGGTGCACTCGGATATTACAACAGCTACAGCTGGGCATGCATAAACACGGCCACACCGTATGTCTATGGCACACTCGAAACGGGCAACCAGCGTCAGGACTGGCTCAACTCGAAATATATCATCATGTGGGGCTGGAATCCGGCCGAGATGAAAGATGGAACCAACAGCGACTTCTTCATTAAGAAAGCCCGGGAGAACGGGGCAAAGACCGTGTGCATCGATCCGAGGCTTAGCATGAGTGCTGTGGCACTTGCCGACGAATGGATTCCGATAAGGCCCGGAACAGACACCGCCATGATGAGCGCGATGGCTCATGTAATAATCACCGAAAAGCTCACCGACGATGACTTTATAAAGAGATGCTGTGTAGGGTTCGACAAGTCGCAGATGCCAGAGGGCTTTGAAAATGAAGAGTCTTACTCAGATTACATACTGGGTACACGCGACGGCGTGCCGAAAACTCCGGAATGGGCTGAGCAGATCACCACGGTTCCGGCAGAAACAATCAGAAGGATTGCCCGTGACTATGCGACAGCCGGGCCGGCAGTGCTCTATCAGGGTTACGGCATGCAGCGAAGAGCTTACGGAGAACAGGTGGTAATAGCCGGTGCCATACTGGCAGCTATTACCGGAAATGTCGGCATCCCGGGCGGATGGGCCAGCGGTCTTGCAAACCAGGTGGGAGGCGCACCCTATTGGACAGTATTCCCGATGGGCAACAATCCTGTAAGGGGGAGAATACCTGTATACCTCTGGACAGAGGCCATAACGAGGGGAAAGGAGATGACCGCCGAGAAGGATGGTGTTCAGGGAGTCGAACAACTCGACAATAACATAAAACTAATATGGTCAGTTGCTTCAAACATTCTGATAAACCAGCATTCAAACATCAACCGTACCGTCAAAATACTTCGTGATGAAAAGCTCGTTGAGTTCATCGCGGTACAGGATAACTTCCTGACACCGTCGGCAATGTTCGCCGACCTGGTGCTTCCGGCGTGCACACAGTTTGAAGTCTGGGGTGTTACCGACGGTTGGAAGTACGGCGAAGAGGTGATGCTGATGCCAAAGATAGTTGAACCACCCTTCGAAACGAAGAGCGATTACAGGATATGCGCCGAACTGGCTGAGAGATTCGGTGTGGCCGATCAGTATACCGAGGGCCGCGATGAAAAGGAGTGGACACAATGGATGGTGGATGAATACTACCGTCGCAGGCGTTTCCCAGATATGCCGGTATTCAGGGTGTTCAGCGCATCGAATGATGGTGTCTACGTAAAGAAAGTAGACAAGCCTCTTGTCGCCTTCGAGGCATTCAGGAAAGATCCCGCGGCTAACCCTCTGAGAACACCATCGGGCAAAGTGGAACTATTCTCGGCACGGCTTCACAATATGAAAAACCCGGCTGAGATACCCGCGGTTCCGAAATACATACAGGAGTGGGAAAGTCCGTTCGGACCGGAGGCAAAAAAGTTCCCGCTTCAGGCAATGGGGCATCATTACATGTCGAGGGTACACTCTACCCACGACAATAACCCATGGACTATGGAGGCATTCCCCCAGGTGGTATTCATCAACCCTGCCGACGCCGAACCTCGCAAACTGAAAAGCGGCGATATAAAATGGCCTGTGTTTGTTCGGCAATAAGTATTCTGTCGGCAAGCATCATCAA
>CAYUOS010000216.1:0-3043 GCA_964446435.1 uncultured Rikenellaceae bacterium
TGCTTAAGTACGGACGTATTTACATGTACCGTTTCATGCCTGATTATGAGATAAAGGCACGGCCGGTAACCGAATACCCGCATAAATCAAAGCAGGCAGCAGCAATCATGCTGATGATAATGAACAACCTCGATGAAGAGGTTGCCCAACACCCGCATGAACTTATTACTTACGGAGGAAACGGCGCCGTATTCCAGAACTGGGCACAGTACCGCCTTACCATGAAGTACCTGTCAGAAATGACAGACGAACAGACCCTTGTTATATATTCAGGGCATCCCCTCGGTCTGTTCCCCAGCCATGCTGAAGCTCCAAGGGTGGTAGTGACCAATGGCATGGTGATACCAAACTACTCCTCACAAGACCACTGGGAGAGGTTTAATGCACTGGGTGTGTCACAATATGGCCAGATGACGGCAGGTTCATACATGTACATCGGTCCTCAGGGTATTGTTCACGGAACCACAATTACAGTACTGAATGCCGGACGGATGACCGGGTCAGCTGATGGGTCTCTAAAGGGCAAGCTGTTCGTTTCATCAGGATTGGGCGGTATGTCGGGTGCTCAGCCAAAAGCAGCAAAAATAGCAGGACTGGTATCAGTTATTGCTGAGGTAAATGAGAAACCACTTATGACAAGGTACCGGCAGGGATGGGTTGATGAGGTCATCAGGTCAATCCCCGCCCTGATCGGGAGGGTAAGGAAGGCAGTGGAAGGAAAAGAGGCTGTCTCAATAGCCTACCATGGAAACATAGTTGATGTCTGGGAGAGTTTCGCTGATGCCGGGATAATGGTAGACATGGGTTCAGACCAGACATCGCTTCATAATCCATGGTCAGGCGGTTATTATCCGGCAGGAATCTCCCTTGACGAATCAAACAGATTGATGGCCCGTGAGCCGGAAAAGTTCAGGGAGCTTGTAAGGGAATCTCTCAGGCGTCAGGTCGAAGCAATAAACAGGCATGCAGACAGGGGGACCTATTTCTTCGACTATGGTAATGCATTCCTTCTGGAGGCTTCACGTGCCGGTGCCGATATTACCGACTGTAACGGGAATTTCATATATCCCTCCTATGTACAGGACATAATGGGTCCGCTCTGTTTCGATTATGGCTTCGGACCTTTCAGGTGGGTTTGCGCGTCAAATGATCCTGCCGATCTTGAAGTTACCGACAACATTGCATGTGAGGTGCTGGAGGGCTTTCTGGCCGATGCTCCTGAAGAGATAAGACTACAACTCTCCGACAATATTCACTGGATCAGGGAAGCAGCACGCAACAGGCTGGTTGTAGGTTCGCAGGCAAGAATACTATACGCCAATTCAGAAGGGAGAATAGGAATAGCAAAGGCCTTTAACAAGGCCGTGGCCGATGGGAAGATATCAGCTCCTGTGATACTTGGGCGTGACCATCACGATGTGTCGGGAACAGACTCTCCCTACAGGGAGACATCGGACATCTATGACGGTTCGGCGTTCACAGCCGACATGGCCATACATAATGTAATCGGAGACTCATTCAGGGGTGCCACATGGGTCTCAATTCATAACGGCGGTGGTGTTGGGTGGGGAGAGGTCATTAACGGAGGATTCGGAATGGTGCTCGATGGTACCCGACAGGCCGACAGGCGTCTCGAGATGATGCTTCACTGGGATGTAAACAATGGAATCGCACGGCGTAGCTGGGCACGAAACCCCGGTGCAGTATCCTCAATAAAAAGAGAGATGGAACGTACACCATTACTTAAGGTAACCCTCCCCGAAATACCGGATGATGATCTTATATCGGGCTTGTTTGCCTGATAATCCTAGAATTTTCCGTTATTAAGCATAACGAGGAGGCAATCCTCGATTACTTCAATGCCTGCTTCCTGTGCAAGCCCTGCCAGCTCTGGATTTGCTGTGCCGGGATTGAATATCAGTCGCTTAGGTTCCAGTTTAAGTATGTAGTCGTAATACTCTGCCTGAAACCTTGCATTCATATAGAGTGTTACGGTGTGAATCTTTCCAATCCCTTCAGGCTTCCCCTTCCTTATTTTGAGATTCTCATCGACATCGACATCCCTTCTTCCAATTGCTACAATAGGTATATTCCTTCGCTGGAGGCTCCTTATGGCCTTATAGGCAAATCTGTTCGGATTAGGGCTTGCTCCCAGTACAAGAGTTGTTTTATCCATTCCCGGTATTATTTCATTTCCGGCTACAAATTAAGCAAAAAGAAACCAAACTCAGAAACTACCTGCCAAGGAGAACAGATGCCATGGCAACAATTCCCTCACGACGACCGGTAAAACCCAGTCCCTCGGTTGTTGTAGCCTTTACTGATACAGCATCCTGATCGATGCCGGCAACAGATGATATCTGCCTGCACATCTCGGGTATGAATGGAGAGAGTTTTGGTTTGTCGAGACATATCGTTGAGTCGATATTGATTACCCTGTAACCTTTTTCAGCTGCAAGGGCGACACTCTTGCCGAGTAGTATCTTGCTGTCGATGTTCTTGAATCTGTTATCTGTATCAGGGAAGTGGTAGCCTATGTCACGCAATCCTGCAGCTCCGAGTATTGCGTCGCAAATTGCGTGAAGCAATACGTCACCGTCTGAATGCGCAAGTGATCCTTTGTCGGAAGGTATCTTCACTCCGCCGAGCCATAGGTCACGGTCTTCAATGAGGCGATGAAAATCAATCCCCTGACCTATACGAATGTCCATTAACTGCTTTTTCTTGAAGCGTTCCTAAGGGCATCAAATTCGAATGCCAGAGAGAATCTTAGTGTTCTGGCAAGCGGATGGTTCTGAACGACAGGCATCAGGTATGACACGTCAATTGCAAATACATTCATTCTGAATCCGGCCCCGGCAGTAAAGTACTTTCTGTTTCCCTTTGATGCATTCTCATGAAAATAACCACCGCGGATAGCAAACTGGTCATTATAAAGGTATTCAGCTCCGAGTGAGTAGGTGATTTCACGCAGCTCCTCCCTGAATCCGTCAGGGGCATCAACGAATGACTGGAAAATTGCAACCGGTACAGCCACGTTAGG
>CAYUOS010000217.1:0-2976 GCA_964446435.1 uncultured Rikenellaceae bacterium
TCTGAATTTGAGAAGTTTGTAAAGGGATATGAGGTTACGTATAAAAATGAGTTTGCTGAGACCGATCCTGATTTAGCATTCTTCGCTGAGAAAACAGCTGTTCCGGCTAAGGTAATGGACGCTGATGAGCAGTACAGGATAATCAGGGCTGTATACATCTGTCCGAACGGTGTGATGAGGATGAGTCCCTCGATGCCCGGACTGGTTGAGACTTCAAACAATCTGGCAATCGTTAAGTGCATTGGCGGTGAGTTCAGCAGCCTGTGCCTTACACGCAGCTCGGTTGACACGGCCAAGGATGCAACTGCATGGAAAATTGCAGCCGGATTCCATCTGATTGATGCAAATGTCGTACTTGACGGCAGCTACCCGGGTTGGAAGCCCAACATGAACTCGGAGATACTTAAGGTTATGGGCGATGTTTACAATAAGAAGTATGGTGTCGTGCCAGAGACTAAGGCAATTCACGCAGGTCTTGAGTGTGGTATAATTATGGGAGCATATCCCGGACTCGATACTATCTCTTTTGGTCCAACAATCAGACATCCTCATTCACCAGACGAAAAGGTGAACGCTCCTACCGTTGTTAAATTCTGGGATTTCCTGGTGGAGACCCTTAAGAATGCTCCTGTTAAATAGGAAAATTCAATTGTAAGAGAATTCGGGGGCGTCTGATTATGGCGCCCCTTTTACTTTCCAGCAGGCTCAATCTCAACCAGAAGGTCGTCTTTCATGACATTCATGTCAGGCTTGACATGAACCCTCTTGATTACACCGGCAACCGGCGACTGTAGTTCATTCTGCATCTTCATGGCTTCAAGAATAATAACCGGTTCGCCTCGTGATATTGAACTACCCTCCTTGGCAGGCACATCAACTATCTTACCGGGCATCGGGGCCTTTATGAATTCTGTTGTCTTTCCCTTCACGGAACTGCTGAGAAAAAGCCTGCGCTTCAGTGAGAATGGCGTTTCAACGGTGAAGGTATAGCTAACATCGTTGAAAAGTATTTCGTAACGGTTCTGCTTCGATCTTACAATTTCAACAGGATATTTTCTGTTTTTCCATAAGATGTAGGTGCCATACTTATCATCGGATTTAAGGGCCAGGTTATAGTCTCTCTTTCCTATCCTGATACTCTCCTTCAGTGGTATCCTGAAGGTAAGCCTCTTCTGTCCCTGCGATAGCGCGTATAGTCTCTTGTGCTTGATTCTTTCAGTCATAGTAGTAAGCATCAAAACTGTTTGCTTCTCTTGTTTAGCAGCCATGGACTCATTTCATGGCTCTGTCCTGTTATATTACCTTCACCCTTATGCCCGTAGTTCTCTTCAATAAAGAGATTTACTGCCAGCCAGGCAGCAATCTTCTCCTCGTAATCACTACTGTAATGATACTGGTCAATATCCTTTTCAATGAAAGAGGTAGTGAAATCGCCTGACAGGAATTTCTGATTCCTGACCAGCATTCTGAAAAAAGGCAGGGTTGTCTTGCAGCCCTTAATCCAGACCTTGTCAAGTGCCATCTTAAGATTACGCATGGTCTCCCTTCGATCGGCTCCGTATACAATCAGTTTGGCAATCATTGAATCATATCCGGGTACAATTACTGATCCTTCCCTTACTCCTGTATCAACCCTTACAAAATCATCATCAGGCATAATTATCTTCTCGATCTTTCCGGGGTCAGGTGCGAACCCCGCCTGCACGTCCTCAGCGTTGATACGGCATTCCACCGCCCATCCATTCAGTTTGATATCTTCCTGAACAAAAGGAATGGTCTCGCCGTTGGCAATACGTATCTGCCACTCTATCAGGTCTATGCCTGTTATCAGTTCTGTTACCGGATGTTCTACCTGGATCCTTGTATTCATCTCCATGAAATAGAAGTTCTTTTCGAAGTCGAGAAGAAACTCAACCGTGCCTGCCGAGAAGTAACCCACCGCTTTGGCGATCTTCACCGCTATAGTACCCATTTCGTGCCTGAGCGCTTCATCAAGTGCAGCTGACGGAGCTTCCTCAATCAGCTTCTGGTGCTTCCGCTGAATCGAGCACTCTCTTTCACCCAGATGTACTATATTACCGTGGATGTCGCCAAGTATCTGAAACTCTATGTGTTTTGGATTCTCAATATATTTCTCAACAAATACCGACGGATCGTTGAATGCCTTCTCAGCCTCTCTGCTTGCGAGAATGAAATTCTTCTCCATATCGGCAGATGACCTTACTATTCTCATGCCTCTGCCTCCTCCTCCCGAAGCAGCTTTTATAATAACAGGGTACCCGATCTTTTCAGCTGCTTTTACCGCATCATCTTCATGACTCAGATTACCGTTACTTCCCGATGCCATTGGTATACCGGCTGCTGCGGCAATCTGTTTTGCCACAGTCTTGTTTCCCATTTTGTATATTGAGTCAGGTGATGGACCAATGAAAATGATTTTGTTAAGCTCACATTTTTGAGCGAAATATGCGTTCTCAGCCAGGAATCCATATCCGGGATGTACAGCATCGCAACCTGTTTTCAGGGCTACTTCGATCAGCCTGTCGATATCAAGAAAAACAGATATTTCAGGCTCCTCACCGGAAAGATCATATACCATGTCGGCATAATCGAGGTACATTGCCCCCGGTTCAAGATGGGTTCGGATAGCCACCGTACCGATGCCCATCTTCCTTGCCGTCTTCATTATCCTTACCGCAATCTCACCCCTGTTGGCTATCAGAATTCTCTCTATTCCCATTTAAAACCGATTACTTATTCCCATTATTTATTATCTCTCTGCTCTCCGCACCCTGCTCTCCGCACCCTGCTCTCCGCACCCTGCTCCCTGCTCTCTGCTCCCCGCACCCTGCTCCCTTTACTTTTACGCCTTCTATGCCACTAATGCCCTTCTACGCCCTTTCCTTCTACCGTTTACCATTTACCGTTTTGCTCCTATTCAGTCGCGAGCTCGCCTTTGGCTCGGTTCCGTTTACC
>CAYUOS010000218.1:0-354 GCA_964446435.1 uncultured Rikenellaceae bacterium
TATTGAACACACTTACTCCTGTAAGGTATCCTATTATTCTGTTCTCCTGCTCCAGCAGATCTTTCACTACCTGATATTCCTGTGGGCGAAGAATTCCGAACTCAGACTCTTCAGGCTTATAATATCGACCCTTCGAAAGACGTATTATTTTACCAGTATCGACAAGCCTATTCAATGCCATCTTCAAAGCACTAATATTCTTAACCGGTATTTTAAAATCATCATAGGTGAAGATATAACCTGCCCTAAGTCTGTTTATCTTATTTACAACTATATCAGATATATTCATTAATGAAAAGATATAATGCAAATATATGAAATGTGACGTTTTTATCGGCAAAAACGTCACAATAT
>CAYUOS010000218.1:364-2907 GCA_964446435.1 uncultured Rikenellaceae bacterium
AACGGTATCGGGTATCGGGTATCAGGAACCCGTTTGCCGTTGACCGTTTGCTGTTAACCGTTAACCGTTGTCCGTTTTTTCTTTTTTGTAGAGGAATCGTTTTTCTTCTCCGTTGAGGAGGCGTTTGATGTTTTTCTGATGGGTAAGTATGAGGGCGATGGCTACGACTATTGAGAAGTAGCTGAAGAGTTGTGAGGGGGATTCGAAGAGGGTGAAGACCAGGATGGGGAAGGTGATGCCGGCTGTAATTGATCCGAGGCTTACGTATCCGAACAGCAGTAACACCACCAGGAAGACACCGAGGCATACCAGTGTTACCGGCAGGCTCAGTGCAAGAAGGAATCCGAATGTGGTTGCAACACCCTTGCCGCCACGAAATCCTGCAAATATCGGGAAGATATGTCCCACGATGGCTATCATTCCGGCCAGTATCTGCATGTTGACAAGTGCCGCCTCAGAGGCCTGTCCTGATAACAACCACACCGGAAGCATGGCCGCGACCCATCCCTTAAGGACATCGACCAGCAGTACCGGTATGCCTGTCTTCCAGCCCAGTACCCTGATGGTATTCGTTGCTCCGGCATTGCCACTGCCATGCTCACGCACATCAATGCCGTGAAAAAGTCTGCCTGTCCATACGGCAGTAGGCACCGAGCCCAGCAGGTAGGCTCCGATGCATGCCATTATTACGTAAGATATGTTCATAATTTCTATACCTGAGGACCGGCGCTGATGAGCGCTGCGGTCTCCTTGTTTGAAGTGAATTTATTGAAGTTCTTAATGAATTTCTGTCCGAGTGCAAGAGCTGCCTCATGCCATTCGTCAGCCGACGACCATGCGGAACGCGGATCGGGAAGGGAGGGATTCACTCCTTCGATCTCTACCGGGATGTCGAGGTTGAAGACCGGCAGCTTCACGAACTGCACACCCTCAAGGGTGCCGTTCAGGATGGCGTTTATGATCCTGCGGGTTGACGGCAGGTCAATTCTCTTACCCACACCGTAAGGTCCGCCCATCCAGCCGGTGTTAACCAGCCATGCATCGGCATCGTGCATCTCCATCTTACGGGTCAGCTCCCTGGCGTAGATGATCGGGTCGAGCAGAAGAAATGCCGCACCAAAGCACGACGAGAATGAGGGAACCGGCTCCTTGATACCCCTCTCGGTACCGGCCACCTTGGCAGTGTATCCGCTAAGGAACCAGTACATGGTCTGTTCCTTCGTCAGGCGGCTTACGGGTGGCAGGACACCAAATGCATCGGCAGTCAGGAATATCACCCGGTTTGCATGACCGGCCTTTGATACCGGCTTGATAATGTTATTAATATGGTAAATCGGGTATGATACCCTTGTGTTTTCCGTTTTGCTGCGGTCGTCGAAATCGATCGAACCATCAGGTTTTACAACCACATTCTCAAGAAGCGCGTCCCGTTTGATGGCATGGTAAATATCAGGTTCGTTCTCCCTGCTCAGGTTGATGCATTTGGCATAGCAGCCCCCCTCAAAGTTGAATATTCCGTCATCATCCCATCCATGCTCATCGTCACCTATAAGTGCCCTGTCGGGATCGGTTGAGAGGGTAGTTTTACCTGTCCCTGACAGACCGAAGAAGATAGCCACGTCGCCCTTTTTGCCAACGTTGGCAGAGCAGTGCATTGCAGCTATGCCCTGTAACGGGAGATAATAGTTCATTATTGAGAAGATACCCTTCTTCATCTCACCGCCATACCATGATCCACCTATCACGGCCATTCTCTCGGCCAGGTTGAAGAAGATGAAGTTCTCTGAGTTCAGTCCCTGCTTCTCCCAGTCGGGATTGGTCGTCTTTGAGGCATTGAGCACCACGAAATTTGGCTTGAAGTCATGAAGCTCATCCTCATTCGGTCTGATAAACATATTCTTAACGAAATGAGCCTGCCAGGCCACCTCCAGTATGAATCGTACGCTAAGCCTTGTATTTACATTTGCACCTGCAAAGCAGTCGACGACATAAATCTTCTTACCCGACAGCTGTCTGGAAGCCAGATCCTTGCAGTGCTTCCATACCTCAAGGGTAATAGGCTTGTTGTCAGATGCGGGGGTATCTGCCGTTTTCCACCAGACAGTATTCTCCGATACTTTGTCCATGACAATATACTTGTCTTTTGGTGAGCGGCCGGTAAACACCCCTGTGTCGACTGCAATGGCGCCGGTGTCGGTTAGGGTGCCGACTTCGAAGCCGGTGAGGTCAGGACTGGTTTCTTCCTCAAACAGAAGTTTGTAGGAGGGGTTGTAGATTATTTCTTCAATTTGTGTAATGCCGTAAGAGGCGAGGTCGTTGGCGGTTAACATGGTCAGTGTTGTTGGGTTTAATTAGAGTTACTAAAGGTATGGAATATTTTTTCAAAAGTAAATATAAATGTAAAAGGCGCAGAGCAGGGAGCATGGAGCATGGGGCAGGGAGCAGGGAGCTCAGGGCGAAGGGCGCAAAGCTCAGGGCGAAGGGCAAAAAAAACCGCTCCGAACCTGGGGGTTCGAAGCGGTCAATGTTATGGTTTTTGTCTG
>CAYUOS010000219.1:0-2786 GCA_964446435.1 uncultured Rikenellaceae bacterium
CCTGTTTCCGTTCTGTTACCCTACATTGACTGGACCTTCTTCTTCTTTGCCTGGAAACTTAACGGCCGTTATCCGGCAATATTCGACGATCCGGTGAGAGGAGAGGAGGCTCGGAAGATTTTCGACGACGGGCAGAGGCTCCTGGGAGAGATAGCTACACATGAGCTTATTAAAATAAAGGGGGTTACCGGAATATTTCCTTCAGCCTCAAACGGAGATGATATTGTCGTATTCAGCGATGACAATCGGAGCAGTGTGGTTGGGATACTTCATTTTCTCAGGAACCAGGAGGTGAAAGAGAAGGGGAAGCCAAATCTCTGCCTTAGTGACTACGTTGCACCTGTCTCTTCGAGGCTGACCGATTATACAGGGCTGTTTGCCGTGAAGGCTGATATTACCCCGGAGGGGATGAAATTCACTGAGGGGGATGATTATGAAACAATAATGGTGAGGATACTCTCCGACCGTCTTGCCGAGGCAGCTGCTGAATATCTTCATGAAAGAGTAAGGAAAGAGTACTGGGGTTATGCCCCTGATGAATCGCTTACGGCAGACGAGCTGTTTAAACTGAAATACAGGGGTATAAGACCTGCCCCTGGTTATCCTGCCTGTCCCGATCACACTGAAAAAGGCATTATCTTCGAGTTGTTGCAGGCCACCGAGCGGACAGGGATGACTCTCACTGAGAATTACTCCATGGTTCCACCGTCATCGGTTTGCGGATACATATTTGCACACCGTGAGTCGGTTTATTTCAATGTGGGAACAATTGGTGAGGATCAGCTGGGGGAATATGCACTCAGAAAGGGGATGACCCGCGATGAGGCTGCAAGGTGGTTATCGGCCAATATTTAATGATGATTGAAATGACAGTTATTGAACTGATAAAGAAGGCAAAAAGTCCACTTTTCACATTTGAACTGCTGCCACCACTGAAAGGACACAGTATCGACCGGATTTATACGGCGATAGACAGGCTGATAGAGTTTGCTCCGGCCTATATTAATTTCACCACACATGCAAATGAGGCTGTCCTGGTTGAGAGAACCGACGGGTTGCTGGAAAAGAAGCTGCTCAGGAAAAGGCCCGGGACAATTGCGCTGGCGGCGGCGGTGAAGTACAAATATAATGTAACTGTTGTGCCTCACGTGTTGTGTGGCGGGTTCAGCCGTGAAGAGACAGAGAATGTTCTTATTGAGATGAATTTTCTGGGGATACACGATGTGCTGGCCCTCCGGGGCGATCCTCCGAAGGGGAGCAGGGTTTTTATACCCGAGAAGGATGGCCACCGGTATACCTCAGAGCTGGTTGAGCAGATTACCGCCATGAACCGGGGTGTTTACCTTGATCCGACATTGAAGGAGCCCACCCCTACATCATTCTGTACAGGTGTGGCCGGCTACCCTGAGAAACACATTGAGGCCCCGAATATGGCAGCAGATATTTCCAACCTTAAGAAGAAGGTTGATGCCGGAGCTTCTTATATAGTTACGCAGATGTTTTTCGACAATGCGAAGTTTTTTGCCTTCCGTGAGGCTGTGGCTGCCGCCGGGATTGATGTGCCGGTTATTCCCGGGATCAAGCCGGTTTCGGCGATGAACGATCTGTACCTTTTACCACAGACTTTTCATATAGATCTTCCTGATGAGCTTGTGAGGGAACTGCAGAAATGCAAAACCGACGAAGAGGTGAGGGAGGTTGGTGTTGAGTGGACAACAGCCCAGTCGAAGGAACTCATTGCCGCCGGTGTGCCGGGTATACACTACTACACTCTTGGCCGATCAGACAATGTTGCCCGGATAGTAAAGGCTGTATATTAAGGAATAATCAAAGCTGGAGACGCTAATAGCTTTTACCAGCAAGGGCCATGCATAGGTTTGATGAAGGTCCTTCCCGGTTGGGATGGTAGTTGTTTTTAACTTTCATTGTTAATTACCTATATTTGTAGCGTCATGGATCAGAATGAAATAAATAATAATATCATAAGCTATCTCAGGCCTTACAATCCTGAAAGAATTGGCATTTTTGGCTCCTTTGCAAGAGAAGAACAGACAGCTGCCAGTGATATAGACATCCTGGTAAGATTCCGGTCGTCAATATCCCTTCTTGATCTGGTCAGAATACACAGGGAACTATCAAATATTCTTGGCAGGAATATTGATCTTGTGACTGAGGCCTCTCTGAAGAATGAAAAGCTTAGGAGCTACATATATAAGGATTTGAAAGTCATTTATGAATGAAGGATGACCGAATCTATATCGATCATATACTTCAGAGTATAGGAAGAATTAAAATCTATCTTGAAGATTATGATTACCATTCCTTCTCAGAGGATATTAAGACTCAGGATGCAGTAATCAGGCAACTTGAGATAATAGGAGAAGCAACCAAGCGCATTTCCAGAGAGTTAAGAGAAAGCAATCCACAGGTACCATGGTATGCATCGGAATGGAGATCCAGAACAATCTGATCGGAGGTGTTGCTCTTGACTGGTATGATTACGGTGCGAGGTTCTATGACCCGCAGATAGCACGCTTTCCTAGTCTGGATCCCGCTTCGGATTTATTCGTAGAATTATCCCCATACAACTATGCCAGCAATAACCCAGTAACTAATATTGATCTTTGGGCAGGGGAGGGAATATCCGTATCCCGGGCAGTGGTCACGAAGCAGTCCGGACGCTCTCGCTTGAGGCTCATCAGGTGATGGAGCTTCAGGAGTATCTTCAGAGGGTCAGGCCGGAGATCCTTGAGTCAGTTAAAAAGAAAAACCTCTCACCAGGTAGC
>CAYUOS010000220.1:0-2566 GCA_964446435.1 uncultured Rikenellaceae bacterium
GGTATCAGGGAGACGGTAAACGGAGAACGGTATCCGGCAAACGGTAAACGGTATCAGGGAGACGGTAAACGGAGAACGGTATCCGGCAAACGGTAAACGGTATCCGGCAAACGGTATCAGGGAGACGGTAAAGGGTATCCGGTATCAGTATCCGGGAAAGGATACCCGGAAATACCGGCGCAGGGTGGGGAGGGAGAAGTTATTCTATCCTAATATGGTCTTTAAGTGTGAAGGTGAGAATCACAGGGTTGCTATCGGGTGTCAGGGCTAAGAGCCTTTCAGGAGAGGTGCTGAATTTGGCGAGGTCTTTCAACTCAACACCTGCCTCGCCGGCCATTTTCAGAAAAGTTATTGCATCGATCGGATAGCTGATTCTTCCATTCTCAAGATACCTGAGTAAGGAGAACAGGTATTCCTTATCAGATGGAAAGATACCGAATACATCGTCTTCTGTATCAATGATGGCTGCGGTTTGTCTTTTCTTGTCGGATATAATGAACAGGTAGTCAGCTTCATATACGCCTCCCCACCTGCCGGGCATATACTCGCGCAGATCGGCTTTGGTAACCACCCTTTTCATAAGGATGTAGTTATTGTCTGTCTCGGCAATTGTTTCTATATCATATCTTCCCGGAACCGAAAGCGGATCCATCTGCTTATTGTATGGCATTGCATCACGGCCACGGATAATAATATCTGCGGGCACCAGCCTCTCCTTGTTCAACAGATATACAGTGTCTGATTCGGGTGTGTATAGTTTATAGTTGCCCTGAAATGTATGGACATTAATACTTCCATACGGTGTATAGCTGTTTGATCCGGATTCCGGATAGACCTTTCTGGGTATAATGGTGGTTACATCTCCGTTGTTTCTGTAAAAAACTACGAGGATGGAATCTCTTGGGTACTCGGGTTTCCCTGTTACACTTCCCGTTGAGAACCACTCACCACCACTCCATTTATAAAATCCACTCAGTAGTATTTCAGGCTTTTTTATGCTTTCAATCCAGGTGCCATCATATGTGTAGGTCATGGGTCCTTCGTTAACCAGGCCGAACCACTCGACAGTAACTATTCTGTTCTCCTCATCCGGGATGATTGCATAGACATCAGAACCTCCATGCTCGCCGGGCCCCCTGCCTCCTGTACCAATTTTGTTCAGGTAATTACCGGCTCTGTCAAATCTCAGCAGAATTGCCGGCTTTCCCATTCCATGGAATCCGAAGAAAATGTCGTTATCTGTGATTTTCACCCTTTTGTTGTAGGCTCCGATAAGGCTTTCATCTTTGGTTTCGAGCGTTATTATACTGAACCCCGTGAATATATCCGACATATTCATCCTTACAACTTCTGACGGGATATTGTCAACGTTGATTTCCGTAAGTACCCGTCCGCCCACCTTCACTTCCCTGATAATTGCGTTTTCATTATCCCTGCATGATGAGAGCAGAATCACGGCAATCGTTAAAACTAAGGCTTGTTTTTTCATTTGTCAGTTCATTTGATTATCAGAGTATTGGTGTTGCAGATAGGTGTATTTGGTATAAGCTTAACCGATGTTTGATTGAGGAAAGCCTATACAATATTAAATAATAGAAACCATAAAAGCAACTAATATTTTAGTTGCCTTTGATTTGATTCTGTGGTATAATAAGCGACCGGTAACGGCAAAGGGCAATCGATATCAGATATCAGAATTGCGATTACTCCCGCTGGTCGCGAGCTCGCTGCGCCAGGTTCAAATCTCAGGGCATAGAACGCGGGGTGCAGGGTGCAGGGTGCAGGGCGAAGGTCTCAGAGCATGGGGAAGGAGGCTCAGAGAATGGTTTGTTAAGGGAGTGATTATTCTGCCTGGTGCAGGAAATTAGACATAATCAGGGAACCTAACGGGGTCATTACCGATTCGGGGTGGAACTGCACCCCGTGAATATCGAGGTCACGATGTCTTACAGCCATAATACGGTTGTCGTTGCTGATGGCTGTGATCAGAAGCCCTGTGGGAAAACCCGCTTCTGAAAGAACCCATGAGTGGTAGAGTCCGGCCTCAAATCTTCCGGGAAGGTCGCAGAATAAATAGTCAGGTTCGGTGATGTTAACCATAACCTGACGGCCATGAGATACATCCTCCATATTTACAATCCTGGCACCGAAATGGATTCCTATTGCCTGCAGTCCAAGGCAAACCCCGAGAATCCGTTTTTCCGGGTAACGCTTTAAAATCTCAAACATCGCGGGAAATTCCTCCGGCAGACCGGGTCCGGGTGAGAAAATGACACGGTCAAAAGCGCCGGGATTCGCCTCAAGGGCTTTTTCCGAAGGAGAAACGGTAATCTCTTCCGCCCCTGCCTCACGGGCCAGCTGAACCAGGTTCCATGTAAATGAATCGTGATTATCGACTATAAGAAGTTTCACCGCTTCATGTTTTTCATGCAAAGTAATCTCTTTTTTGTTCCGGTGGTAACTACAGGAATAGTATTCAATGGACAGAAGCTGCTCACCCCAATATTATTGGTTCTTATCAAACGGCAGGTGCAGTGAAGTTCATATCTTTGCGGGAACACAAAAG
>CAYUOS010000221.1:0-2551 GCA_964446435.1 uncultured Rikenellaceae bacterium
ATACCAGATACCTTTAAAAAGAATGCACATCTCCGAAGTAATAATAAGCACACCTGTATGTATCGCAGCAAATGTGGTCGCGCTAGGACTGGTATGGTATTCAGGGAGGAAGGCAACAAGTGAAGAGATACCCAGGATGGGCATGACAGGTGCCGCCCTTTTCGTTGCGTCGCTGATACATTTTCCCATAGCCGGCACCTCAATACACCTCGGGCTATTCGGTATAGCCGGGATAATACTGGGGAAAAGGGCATTTCCTGTGATTTTTACAGCCCTCTTGTTCCAGTCACTTATATTCCAGCACGGCGGACTGCTGACCCTGGGTGTAAATGCCATCAATATGGGAGCCGGGGCATATGGTGCTATGCTGCTATGGAGCATCACAAGATTACCCCAGACCGTAAGGGCTTTGATGGCCGGATTTGCAGGGATTATCATTCCGGCACTGCTGATGGTAGCCGAATTCAGGATTACCGGCTATGGCAGCGGTATAGCACTGTTGCTGCTTATCTACCTTCTTACAGCCTTTATAGAAGGAGGAATTACACTGTCGGCAGTAGTTTTCTTCAGAAGAGTGAAGCCTGAGATAATTGCAATATCAGAGATAAATAAAGAATAACTTAGACCTAAAATTTTCAACAATGAAGAGAGTAAAAACCGTATTGGCAACCATCCTTTTTCTGACAGTTACGGCTAATCTCCTGGCTCATGGTGTCAATGTCGAGACCAGTTTTCAGGGAAAGGCTGTTGTGTTAAGGTCGTCATTCTCGCCAACACAGCCTCTGTCAGATGCAGTTGTAACGATTTATTCGCCTGCAGACGCTGAGAATTCATGGCAAACAGGCCGAACAGACAAAACGGGGCATTTTGCATTTCTTCCGGACACAGATGGTGACTGGATTTTTGTCGTTGACGACCAGAAGGGTCACATGAAGAGAACGACAATTTCTGTATCATCTGAATTGCTGGCAGGAGAGCAGCCTGCAGAAGAGGTCTCAGCGACAGCTGAAAAAACAGTGTCAGCAACTTCACCACCATCAGGTTTGAATAAGATTCACAGGGTAATAATAGGACTCTCACTGATCTTCGGCTTAACAGGTATCTTCTACGGTTTTAAGGCCAGACAGAATCAAAACCAGAAATAGCAGATTTGAAGCACGACTTTATAGATAAGTACAGTCATATTGACTCACCTGTTCACCGGCTTGATCCGAGGATGAAGATTCTTGCTGCACTTGCAGGTATAGTTGTAATCGTTACCGAGCCGCTGACAGCTGACCCGCTTCATTTCCTGCTTTACACCGCCCTCATTGCCGCGGTAGTGGCATTAAGCCGGCTGCCTGTCAGATACCTCGCCAGAAGAATACTGGTAGTCATGCCATTTATTCTGATGGCAGCACTTTTTTATCCGTTGTCGCTATTAATCGGATCAGAAACTGTAGCCGGGGAGAGAAAAGAGATATTAACAGCAGGTGCAATAATATTCCTGAAGGCATGGCTGGCAGTTGTGCTCCTGATAATTTTAAGCTCAACTGAGAGATTTCACAGACTTCTGATGGCATTGAGGAGTTTAAGGGTTCCTGTAATAATTACGACAGTGTCAGCCCTGCTTTACAGGTATGTCTTTCTGATATCGGATGAAGCACTCAAGACTACAAGGGCACGCCAGAGCCGTACACCCGGAAAGCTAAAGACGGGCAGGATAAAGACTTACGGTAACCAGGTTGCCGTCATCTTCCTGCGCAGCTGGGAGCGGTCGCAGACAATATACAAGTCGATGCTGTCGAGAGGTTTCAATGGAGAGTTCCCCGATATGCAAAGGATGGAGACAGGGATGGCTGACATTGTACTTCCGCTTCTTTTTGTAGCTTTGCTTCTCACTGTAAGATTAGTTGTATAGCATGCCGGCAGGAATAAAAACAGAGGGTCTCGGCTTTTCATACACGCCCGGAAAGAGGGTGCTGAAATCGGTATCGCTTGATATAAAACCGGGAGAAAAGTTCGGCATCATCGGTCCTTCAGGTTCAGGGAAGTCGACGCTGCTGCTTCATCTCAACGGCGTATTGTCAGCTGAAGAGGGCAGGGTTCAGATTGGTGACCTGGTGATTAACAGCAAGAATCTGGGAGAGATACGCAGGATGGTGGGCCTGGTATTCCAGAATCCCGACGACCAGCTATTCAATCCCACCGTAGAGGAGGATGTAGCATTCGGACCACTGAATTTCGGCCTGTCGCCTGATGAAGTCAACATGAGGGTAGCAGAAGCGCTGGCATCGCTTAACCTTACCGGCTTTGAGAAGCTTACATCCCACCACCTGTCGCTGGGTGAGCGGAAACGGGTTGCCCTGGCAACAGTCCTTGCAATGAGGCCTGAAGTTATTGCCTTCGATGAGCCATTTTCAAATCTCGATCCCTCGATGGTGCAACAGCTTATGAATATTATCAGGTCGATGGATTCAACCCTTGTGATAGTATCGCAGTCAGTTCTGCCGGTTATATCGATATGCGACCGTATGGATATTCTGAAGGACGGCGAGATAGTTGCCACCGG
>CAYUOS010000222.1:0-2515 GCA_964446435.1 uncultured Rikenellaceae bacterium
AAAAACCGCTCCGAACCTGGGGGTTCGAAGCGGTCAATGTTATGGTTTTTGTCTGCCGGGGGTAAACCAGCCGGCGGAGCTGTATTACTTACCTGCCTTGATGGCGGCCTGGGCGGCGGCCAGTCTGGCGATGGGTACCCTGAAGGGTGAGCAGCTGACGTAGGTGAGTCCGTTGCGGAAGCAGAACTCAACAGAGGCGGGATCGCCGCCCTGCTCACCGCAGATACCTACCTTGAGGTCGGGCCTGGTTGAGCGTCCTTTTTCAACCGACATTGTGATAAGCTGGCCCACGCCATCCTGATCGATAGTCTGGAACGGGTCGGCAGCAAGTATCTTATTGTCGATATACTCGTGCATGAATCCGCCGGTATCGTCACGGCTGAAGCCGTAGGTCATCTGCGTAAGGTCGTTGGTACCGAACGAGAAGAACTCAGCTGACTTAGCCATACGGTCGGAGAGGAGGGTAGCACGCGGAATCTCAATCATGGTACCGTAGAGGTAACCTATCTCCTTGATTCCGAATTTACTGCAAACCTCTGCATACACCTTGTCAACGATTTTCTTTGTGAAGTCGAGCTCAGCGACATCACAGGTCACCGGAACCATTATCTCGGGCTTCGGCTTTCTGCCTTCCTTCAACAGCTCAGCTGTGGCCTCGAAAATGGCACGTATCTGCATTTCGCTTATCTCGGGATAGGTTACACCAAGGCGAACGCCTCTGTGACCCATCATCGGGTTTGACTCATGCAGCAGTTCTCCGCGCTTTACGACATCCTCGATGGGAACACCGAGTGCCTTTGCAAGCTCTTCCTGCTTTTCGCGGCTCTGCGGTACAAACTCATGGAGAGGCGGGTCGAGCAGCCTGAACGTAACAGGAAGTCCGTCCATTGCCACCATCGTCGACTTGATATCCCTCTTCACAAATCCGGACAGTTCGTTAAGGGCGGTACGGCGCTCTTCCAGTGTGTTGCTGAGGATCATCTTCCTGAGCAGGAAGAGAGGCTCCTCCGAACCTTTTCCGTAGAACATATGCTCTGTACGGAACAGTCCGATACCTTCAGCACCGTAGTTAAGAGCTACCTCAGCATCTTCAGGTGTGTCGGCGTTGGTACGCACGCCCATGGTGCGGTACTTGTCGGCCAGCTTCATGAACTCCTGGAAACGCGGGTTCTCGGTGGCATCCATAAGAGGAACAGCACCTGTATATACATTACCCCTGGTTCCGTTAAGCGTCAGGAGGTCTCCCTCGACTATCGCCTTATCGGTTCCGGCTATCTTTGCAATCTTCTTGTCAGCGTTGACTGTCAGTGCACCGGCACCGACAACGCAGCACTTACCCCAACCACGGGCAACGAGAGCAGCGTGCGAGGTCATACCGCCACGTGCGGTAAGGATACCCTCGGCAGCCCTCATACCTTCAACGTCCTCGGGATTGGTCTCTTCGCGGAGCAGGATCACCTTTTCGCCTTTCCTTGCCCAAACCACAGCATCTTCAGCGGTGAAGACCACGCGGCCCACAGCGGCACCGGGGCCGGCCGGCAGACCCTTCACTATCGGGGTGTGCTTAGCCTCCTCCTTCGGGTCGCATATCGGGTGAAGAAGTTCGTCGAGCTGTGACGGGTCAACGCGAAGAACAGCTTTCTTCTCGTCGATGAGTCCTTCGTGCAGCATATCCATCGCCATATTCAGGGCAGCTGTACCTGTTCTCTTTCCTGAGCGGCACTGCAGCATATAGAGAACACCCTCCTGAATCGTGAACTCGATATCGAGCATATCGCGGAAAGCCTTCTCAAGTGTATCGCGTATATCGCAAAGCTCCTTGTATGTTCCGGGCATCACCTCTTCCATACTGTGGAGGTGCATATTCTGTTCGTTCTTGGTGTCATCGTTGAGCGGGCTGGGGGTGCGGATACCTGCAACAACATCCTCACCCTGAGCGTTTACCAGCCATTCGCCGTAGAATACATTCTCGCCGGTGGCGGGGTTACGGGTAAAGGCAACGCCTGTGGCCGATGAATCGCCCATGTTGCCGAATACCATCGCCTGTACGTTCACAGCGGTACCCCACTCATCGGGAATACCCTCGATACGACGGTAAGAGACTGCTTTCTTGCCATTCCAGCTCTTAAAGACAGCCATAATACTGCCAATCAGCTGCTGTTTGGCATCGTCAGGAAACTCCCTGCCGATAGCCTTCTTTATCCTGTCCTTGAACATTTCGCCAAGTGTCCTGAGGTCTTCAGCCGACATATCGGTATCAGACTTATAACCTTTTGCATGCTTGTACTCATCGAGCATCTCATCGAGCTGCTTGCGGATTCCCTGACCTTCAGCCGAATCAAGACCTTCCGCCTTCTCCATAACCACATCGGCATACATCATAATGAGCCTGCGGTACGAGTCCCATACAAACCTTGGGTTTCCGGTCTTCTTAATGATTCCCGGTATTGTAGCCGAGCAAAGACCGATGTTAAGCACCGTGTCCATCATACCCGGCATCGAGCTGCGGGCACCC